>NZ_JBFUAY010000009.1:0-104884 GCF_056406015.1 Rhizobium sp. P1_E1
TCCGCATATCGGGCTGTCGACGGTCACCTATCTGTTCGACGGCGAGATCCGCCATCGCGACAGCCTCGGCACCGAAAAGGTCATCCGTCCCGGCGATATCAACCTGATGACGGCCGGCCGCGGCATCGTGCATTCCGAGCGCACCCCGGACAATCTGCGCGGCCATCCGCTGCTGATGTCGGGGCTGCAGACCTGGCTGGCGCTGCCCGACGACAAGGAGGAGATCGATCCTTCCTTCGCCCACACGGAAAAGTCCGCCATGCCGCTGATCGAGACAGCAGGCGTGCGCGGGCGCGTGGTCATCGGCTCGTTCGAAGGCATGACATCGCCCGTCGGCGTTTTCTCCGACACGCTCTATGTCGATCTCGACCTGCAGCCGGGCGCCAAATTTCCCTTCGGCGCGGGCCACGAGGAGCGCGCCGTCTATGTGCTGTCGGGCGAGGTCGTCATATCAGGCGACCGTTTCGCTGCCGACCAGCTGCTGGTCTTCCGGCCGGGCGATGCGATCACGCTGGAAGCCGGCCGCGATGGCTGTCACCTGATGCTCTTCGGAGGGGCAGCGCTCAATTCGAAACGTTATATCTGGTGGAATTTCGTGTCCTCCTCGAAGGAGCGGATCGAACAGGCCAAGGAGGAATGGCGCACCGGCCGGTTCGATATCGTTCCCGGTGACGAAGAGGAATTCGTGCCTTTGCCGGAAGGCTGAACGACACGAAATGAACGAAATAGACCAGGATATCCGCCTAAAACCGCTCACACTTTCCGGCACCATGCTCTAAGGTGAAAAGCTTCGGTTCCTGAAATGCACTTGTTTTGCCGCAATCTAATCGAATAAAGCGGAACAAGGAAAAGCAAGAAAGAGCGCCCGCCCGTGACACAACTGCCGAAGACCCCCCTGCTCGACCAGGTCATCTATCCCGCCGACCTGCGCAAGCTCGAGGATCGCGACCTGCCGCAGCTTGCCCGCGAAGTCCGGGACGAAATGATCGATGCGGTGTCGCGCACCGGCGGCCATCTGGGCGCCGGTCTCGGCGTCGTCGAATTGACGATCGCCATCCACAGCGTCTTCGACACACCTGATGATCGGCTGATCTTCGATGTCGGCCATCAATGTTATCCGCACAAGATACTCACCGGCCGGCGTGACCGCATCCGAACGCTGCGCCAGGAAGACGGGCTGTCCGGCTTCACCCGCCGGGCGGAGAGCGAATACGATCCCTTCGGCGCCGCGCATTCCTCGACCTCGATCTCGGCCGGCCTCGGCATGGCGATTGCCGCCGACCTCGACAATTCAGACCGCCGCGTCATCGCCGTCATCGGCGACGGAGCGATGTCGGCCGGCATGGCCTATGAGGCGCTGAACAATGCCGGCGCCCTCGACGCCCGCCTCATCGTCATCCTCAACGACAACGATATGTCGATCGCGCCGCCGACGGGCGCAATGAGCGCCTATCTCGCCCGCCTCGCCTCGGGGCGCACCTATATGGGCTTCCGTGACTTCGGCAAGAAGCTGACGGCCTATCTCGGCAAGAACATCGACCGGGCGATCACCCGCGCCGTCGAGCATGCGCGCGGCTACGTCACCGGCGGCACGATGTTCGAGGAGATGGGCTTCTACCATATCGGCCCGATCGACGGGCATTCCTTCGACCACTTGCTGCCTGTGTTGCGCAATGTGCGCGACAATGGGCGTGGGCCAGTGCTGATCCACGTCGTCACCCAGAAGGGCAAGGGCTATCCGCCGGCGGAAGCCGCGGCCGACAAATATCACGGTGTCAACAAGTTCGACGTCATCACCGGCGCCCAGGCAAGGGTCAAGCCGAATGCGCCGAGCTATACCAGCGTCTTTGCCGAAGCGCTGGTGCAGGAAGCCGCCCTTGACGACAAGATCGTCGGCATCACCGCCGCCATGCCTAATGGTACCGGCCTCGACAAGCTCGCCGAGGCCTTTCCGTCGCGCTGTTTCGACGTCGGTATTGCCGAACAGCATGCCGTCACTTTCGCCGCCGGCCTTGCGGCGGAAGGCTACAAGCCCTTCGCCGCCCTCTATTCCACGTTCCTGCAGCGCGCCTACGACCAGGTCGTGCACGACGTGGCGATCCAGGGACTGCCGGTGCGTTTCCCGATCGACCGTGCCGGCTTCGTCGGCGCCGACGGACCGACCCATGCCGGCTCCTTCGACACCGCCTTCCTCACCACCCTGCCTGGCTTCGTGGTGATGGCAGCGGCCGACGAGGCCGAACTCAAGCATATGGTGCGCACGGCTGTCGCCTATGATGGCGGGCCGATCTCGTTCCGCTATCCGCGCGGCGAAGGTGTCGGCGTCGACATGCCGGCGCGCGGCGAAATCCTGCAGATCGGCAAGGGCCGCATCGTCAAGGAAGGCACCAAGGTGGCGCTGCTCTCCTTCGGCACCCGGCTTGCCGATTGTCTGCTGGCCGCCGAGGATCTCGATGCTGCGGGGCTTTCGACGACGGTCGCCGATGCACGTTTCGCCAAGCCGCTCGACCACGACCTGATCCGCCAGCTTGCCCGCCACCACGAGATGGTGATCACCGTCGAGGAAGGCTCGATCGGCGGTTTCGGCAGCCATGTGATGCATTTCCTTGCCACCGAAGGCCTGCTCGACAACGGCCTGAAGCTGCGCTCGCTCGTCATGCCCGACATCTGGATGGAACAGGCCAAGCCCGAAGCCATGAACGCCCACGCCGGCCTCGACCGCGCCGGCATCGTCTCGACGGTGTTCAGGGCGCTGGGACGCGGTGTTGCGGTGGGGGTTGCGGGATAAGATTATGTGAGGGCGTGCCGTGTGGCCCCCCTCATCCGCCGCCAAGCACGGCCGCTCAATAAAAAAGGGCGGCGCATCACTGCACCGCCCTCTTCATTTAACGTCCCTGCGAAGGGCCCTCTCAGAACTCCGTCCATTCCTCCTGAACGGTAGCCGTAGCAGCTGCCTGTCTTCCGCCGAAAGCCTTGGCGACGGTGCGGGTCAGGGCGTGGGCCGGTGAGGCGACCGGCCGCGAGCTCGTGCCAGCGACGGCAGCGCGCGGCGCCGGGGCCGCCTGGCCGAGCTTGAACTGGCGCAGCAGCTCGTCGAGGGCGTTTGCCTCCTGGGCGAGCGCATGGCTGGCCGCGGTCTGCTCCTCGACCATGGCCGCGTTCTGCTGCGTACCCTGGTCCATGTTGTTGACGGCGGTGTTGATCTCCTGCAGGCCGATCGACTGTTCGCGGGTGGCGGTGACGATGGCGTTGACGTGGTGGTTGATCTCCTGCACCTCGGAGACGATGACCTCCAGCGCCTTGCCGGTCTCGCCGACGAGGCCGACACCGGCAACGACCTGTTCGCCCGATGTGGTGATCAGCGCCTTGATCTCCTTGGCCGCCTTGGCCGAGCGCTGGGCGAGCTCGCGCACTTCCTGGGCGACGACGGCAAAGCCCTTGCCGGCATCGCCGGCACGCGCCGCTTCGACGCCTGCGTTCAGCGCCAGCAGGTTGGTCTGGAAGGCGATGTCATCGATGACGCCGATGATGTTGGAGATTTCGCCCGAGGACTTCTCGATCTGCTGCATGGCAGAGACCGCCTTGCGGACGACCTCGCCTGATTTCTCGGCGCCGAGGCGGGTGCGCTCGACGAGATTGCCGACATCCTCGGCGCGCTTGGCGCTGTCGCGGACGGTCGTCGTCACTTCTTCGAGGGCTGCGGCGGTCTGTTCGACGGCGGCAGCCTGCTGCTCGGTGCGGTGGGCAAGATCGTCGGCGGCCGAGCGGATTTCGCCGGCGCCGGCATTGATCGCCGAAGCGTTGCGGCCGACCGATTGCAGCGCCGCCTGCAGCTTTTCGACGGCATGGTTGAAGTCATTGCGCAGGCTGTCATATTGCGAGGCGAACGGCGTCTGGATACGACCGGCCATATCGCCATTGGCAAGCTCGGCAAGGCCGCCCGCCAAGGCGTCGATGGCATAGCGGATCTCGCCTTCCTCGCGCGCCTTCTGCTCGTCGCCTGCCCGGCGCTGGCGCTCGGCGTCGTCGCGCATGCGGTCGGTCTCGCCGGCAAGGCGCAGCTTCTCGATCGCCGCCTGCTTGAAGACCAGGACCGACTGGGCCATGCGGCCGATTTCGTCGCCGCGCTCGACAGCCGGGACTTCGATGTCGTTCTGACCGCCGGCAAGGCGATCCATGGCCGCAGTCATGCCGACCACCGGCCGGACGATGGTGCGCGACATCAGCCAGGCGAGAACGGCAGCCGCAAGCGAGGCGAGGATGCCGCCGGCAAGCAGCGTCGTCTTCAGATCGCTGTTGGCATCGGCCCGGATGGCGGCAAGCGCGTTCGACTTTTCACGCGCGGTGGCCTTGATCTTGGCCGAGGCCTGGCGGAACCCGTCGAGCTGGCCCTTGGTGGCGTTGACGCCGATCTTGACGACCTCTTCGATCGGCATGTCGGTTTCCTTGCGCGCCTTGGTCTGCGGCTCGGCAAGTTCATGGAAATAGAGGTCGGCGGCTTTCTGCATGCCGTCGATCATCTCGACCAGCTGCGGCTCGCCCGTCGCCGTCTGCTTGGCGGCCGCAATCGCCTTCAGCATGCGCTCGCGGTTGGCGAAGACATCGCCATAGGTGCTGTCACTGCGGAAGAGGATGAAGCCACGCAGGTTGACCGCCTGCTCGAGCATCGCCTGCAGCGCATCATCGATCTGGTTGACGAGCAGCTCGGACTTTTCCTGCTCGGCAGAAGCGGCCGCGGACGCCGTCGCCTTGGAATAAACGAAAGCTGATATGGCGACGAAAATGAGAATGAGGGCTGCGAACGTGGCCGCAAGTTTACCGTTCAAGGATATGTTTTTGGCGGACATCGGTGATTTCTCCTGACGACAGTCGACGCGGCGAGAGGCAGGTCGCGCGAGACGCAACCGCCGGGATGTTTGAACCTGAGAACATGATCGGCGTCGAAACGCTTGCGCCTTCATGGCGCCGAGCAGTTCAGATGAACCGCTGCAATCAGGCCGAACCTATATGGGCAGGCTTTAAATTTGTTTAAATTTGTGCACCGCAACAGCGGCAGAGCCTGCGGATTATTGTGCCGTTTCGGGAGGATTGAGGATCAGGATGTCGAAATCCCTAGTGGGATCGAAATCCTCTGATGTCATCCGGAAGGTCGTCGGGCCGATCTTCTGAACGTTGCTGCCGCAGAAGCTGATGAGGCTGCCGGGCTTGCCCTTGTCGATCGTCAGCTGAAAGCGCTTGATCGGCCCCGCCCAGTTGGCGCCCGTCGACAGCACATAGGAGATCCAGCTTTCGGTATAGTTTGCGCCTCCCGCCTCGGCTTCCCGAGCACGCTGCTGGGCAACCCGGACGAAATCTCCGTCGAGGCAATATTTGCGCGAATATTCCTCGAAACGATCACCCTTCGGCTCGCCACCTTCGAGAAAGCTGATGGCGACGGTGCCGCCGACGGCCGGCTTGTAGCGATGCTCGACGCTGACCTTTTTCTTTGCCGGGAAGGTGGTGCGCCACCAATAGGTCGAGCGCAGCGTCCAGAGCGGCACGAGGTCGACCCCAGCGGCATCGCCTGCGCCCATGGGATAGACGAGGCCACGGGAGATCCAGTCCTTGCGGACGGTTTCGGGAAGCTTGGCAAGCGCCACGGTCGTCTTCTGGCTATAGGGCAGGACGGGAATGCCCAGCTTGGCGAACTCGTCGGTCACGTCGATGCCGAGCGAAACGACGCGTTGCTGCAGCTTGGCGGTGATTGGCTTGCCATCCTGCACGGTGGAAAAATGCAGGAAATTGTTGCTGTCATAATCGGAGATGGCGGAATTGTTGTCGACCTGGCCTGATATGTCCGGCATCGGAAAGGCGACCAGGCTTTCGACATCCTTGTCGGAGCTATTCTCGAAGATATAGTCGACACGCACTTCCGAAGCGGAGATGAAGAGATCCTCTTGCGCCATGCTGACATCATCGGATTGGGCAAAGATCAGCCCGCCGGTCTTGACCTCGGCCATGGTGTCGTTCGCGAGCGCGGGCGATGCGATCACTGCCGCGACAATCAGAGTGAAGAGCTTCAGCATGGAACACCCCCGTGTCTGCGGCCTGCCCCGCGATCGCCGCGGCAGGATTATCGCCGAAAGCTTTTGAGGGTCAATGACGGTCTTGGGAACAAAATGCTTGCAACCGGCGGCTTTGCCGGTCATGCACAGCCGATGTCAGATCAAAACACCCAACGCCTCGACCAGCTTCTCGTCTCTCTCGGCCTCTTTGCCAGCCGTTCACGCGCCCGCGACGCCGTGCAGCGCGGCACCGTCAGGATCGGCGGCCAGGTGGTCACCAAGGCCGGCGCGCTGTTCAGCGCCGACGCGGCAATCGAGATCGACGATCCGGCGCAGGATTATGTCTCTCGCGCCGCACTGAAGCTTGCCGCAGCCCTCGACCATTTCCGGCTCGATCCTGCCGGCCATTACTGTCTCGATGTCGGTGCCTCCACCGGCGGCTTCACCGAGGTGCTGCTGCTGCGGGGTGCCCAGCATGTTACCGCGATCGATGTCGGCCATGGGCAGATGCATCCGCGCATATCGGGCGATCCGCGGGTGACGAACAGGGAAGGCCTCAACGCCCGAAACCTGACGGCAGAGGATATCGGCCATCCCGCAACCTTCATCGTTTCCGACGTCTCCTTCATCACACTGAAGCTGGCGCTCGCGCCAGCTCTTGAGATCGCCGAACCGGGCGGTGTCGCCATCTTGCTGGTCAAGCCGCAGTTCGAGGCCGGGCGCGAGGCGATCGGCAAGGGCGGGATGCTGAAGGACCCCTCGTCTGCTCCCGCCGTCGCTGCGGAACTGGAGCGGTGGTTCATCGAGGACATGGGCTGGAAAAGCCTCGGCCTCATCCCCTCCCCGATTTCCGGCGGTGACGGCAATCAGGAATTCCTTCTGGCAGGATTGAAACCGTGAGCACCGAAACCGTCACGATCGAGAAGCTCGGCGCCCAGGGCGACGGCATCGCCAGTAGCGCCAGCGGACCTGTTTATGTGCCCTTTTCCCTGCCCGGGGAAACGGTGGCGATTGCCCGGGTCAAGAGCCAGGGCACGATCATGTCGATCACAACGCCCTCGCCCGACCGGCAGGAGCCGCCCTGCCGGCATTTCGGCCCGGATGGCGTCAACGGCACCTGCGGCGGCTGCACGCTGCAGCATATGGCAGACGCGCCCTACCGCGCCTTCAAGCGCCAGCTGGTCATCGACGCGCTGAAATCGAAGGGGCTGACACCCGAGGTCGGCGAGATCGTTCCGGCCCGGCCGGGCGAGCGGCGGCGCGTGGTGTTTGCGGCGCGCAAGACCGAGAAGGACATGCTTGTTGGATTCAACCAGGCCGAAAGCCACCATATCGTCGCCATCGAGGAATGTCCGATCTCGTCGGCAGGGATTATCGCCCGGCTGCCGGCGATCAGGGCGATTGCAGCTTCGCTGGCGACCAGCGCCGAACCCTTCCGCGTCGCGGTGCTCGAAACGCTTTCCGGCCTCGACATCTCCGTCGACGAGGTGAAGAAACTCTCCGACCCGCAGCGGCGCAAGGCAATCGAGACCGCGCTTGGCCTGCGCGGCATCGCCCGTGTTTCGCTAAACGGCGAAATCCTCGTCGAGCCGTCGAAGCCGATGGTCGAATTCGGCGGCGTCCAGGTTTCACCGCCGCCGGGCAGTTTTACCCAGGCGACCAAGCCGGCGGAAGAGGCGATGGCGGAGCTGGTCATTGCCCATGCCGGCAAGGCGAAGCGGATCGCCGATCTCTTTGCCGGCTCCGGCACGTTTTCACTGCGGCTGGCGCGGATCGGCCGCGTGCACGCCGTCGAAGCCGAAGCAAAGGCGCTCGCAGCACTCGATCATGCCGCCCGCAACACGCAAGGACTGAAGCCGGTCACCGTCGAAAAGCGCGATCTCTTTCGCCGTCCTTTGATGACGCAGGAGTTCAAGCCCTATGACGCCGTCGTCTTCGATCCGCCGAGGGCGGGTGCCGAGTTCCAGTGCCAGGAGCTTGCCCGTTCGGCGGTGAAGAAGATCGTGGCCGTCAGCTGCAATCCGCTGACGCTGGCGCGGGATCTCGCGATCCTCGTCGAGGGCGGCTACCGGATCACGCAAGTGACGCCGATCGACCAGTTCCTCTGGACCTCGCATGTCGAGGTGGTGGCGACGCTGGAGAAATAGGCGTGCCTGTCGGAAAGGCCAAAAGACGCAACCCCTACTATCACGGCCCGGTGTCCGATCACTTCGACGGCACACATTTCTTCAATCCCGACGGTATCGAGCCCCTTGGTTTCCGCGATCTGCTGCGGTGGCAATTCGGCGGTGGCCGTGAGCGCTGGCCGCAGTCGGTCCCAAGTCCATACCCGGCGGCCAAGCCGGATCCATGCGTCGACGGCGAGGATCTAAGGGTGACCATGGTTGGTCATGCAACAATGCTCGTGCAGGTCGCTGGGCTCAATATCCTCACCGACCCGGTGTGGTCGGAGCGCGTAAGTCCCTTCGCTTTTGCCGGACCCAAGCGCGTCGTCCAACCGGGCATCGCGTTCGATGATTTGCCGCCAATTGATCTCGTGCTGGTATCGCACAATCATTATGATCATCTCGATATCGCGACGCTCAGGCGGTTGGGCGCGAAGCATCAGCCGCGTGTCGTGACGCCACTCGGCAATGACACGATCATTCGCCGTGCCGTGCCCGATATACAGACGACATCGATGGACTGGGGCGAGCGCATTTCGCACGCCGGAATAAGCATTGATGCGGAGCCTGCACACCATTGGTCCGCGCGCGGAGCCGCCGATCGCCGGATGGCACTCTGGGCGTCGTTCGTTTTGTCGACTCCAGCCGGAAAAATTTATCACGTCGGAGATACGGGCTTTCACAACGGCATCAATTACAAAGCGGCACAGCAGAAGCATGGCGGCTTTCGTTTGGCCATTTTACCCTTCGGCGCATATGAGCCGCGCTGGTTCATGAAAGGGCAGCACCAGAATCCGCAGGAAGCGGTGATCGGGATGAAGTTGGCAAATGCGGCCTATGTGGCCGGGCATCACTTCGCCACGTTCCAACTGACGAATGAGGCGGTCGACGCGCCGGCAAGAGCGTTGAAAGACGCAATGAGCGAGCATGATATTCCCCCGGAACGGTTCCGGCCGCTCAGGGCCGGCGAGGTATTCAATGTGCCGGCGGTCTAATCGGTATCCGTGTGCTCCCGGACTGGTGTTGGTGTCGGCCTGCTTGCCATCGATACTTCGGAAACGACCGAGATCGCCGTTCAGCGGCGCATGAAAGCTTCGAAGGCAGCCCGGGCCTCGGCGCTTTTCAGCCGCGCGGAGAAATGGCGGGCCTCCTCGTCGATGCGGGCGATGATCTCGCCGCGGTCGCCGCGAATGAGGTCGCGGGCGATGCGTAGCGCCTCCGGCGGCTTGGCGGCGAGCTTTGCGGCGAGGCCAAGCGTCAGTGAATCGACCTCTCCACTTTCAACGACCTTCCAGACCAGGCCGGCTTCCTTCGCTTCTGCAGCCGAGAATGCTTCGCCGGCGGCAAGCATGGCGAAGGCGCGCTGATGTCCCATCAGGCGCGGCGCGACGAGGCTGGAACCTGCCTCCGGCACCAGCGCCAGATCGACGAAGGGGGTGCGGAACTGGCTGCGGCTGGAGGCGATGGTCAGATCGCAATGGAGATGGATCGTCGTGCCGATGCCGACCGCCAGACCGTCGACGCCGGAGACGACGGGTTTTTCGGCATTCACCAGCGCATAGAGGAAATCGAGGATCTCCTGCTCCAGACCGCGGCCGCCCATTGCGGCAGCCAGAAAATCGTTCAGGTCGTTGCCGGCCGAGAAGCAGCCTTCGGTGCCGAGCAAAGCGGTGGCACGGATGTCGGGGCTTGTGTTGGCCGCATTCAGAGCATCGGCCATTATGCGATACATGGCGCGGGTGATGGCGTTCTTCTTTTCCGGCCGATTGAAGCGGATGGACTGGACGCCGGGATAGGCGGAAGGCTGCTCGACGATGATGTAATCGGTCATAAGGTCTCCTCAGGCAAGCAGGATGCGGGCGGCGGCAAGGCTTGCCGCACCATTGACGACCCGGTCGCGAAGGGCTGCGGTTTCGGCGAGCAGGTTTTCGGCGGCGAAGCGGCAGAGCGCGATACGGTTTTCGGCCGCGCCATCGGCACTTTCGGCAAGCCCGCCCTTGGCGAGGTAACAGCCGGTGAGCACGAGGCCGAACAGCCGCTGATAGGGCGTGGCACCCGAGAGCGCCTCGGCGGTGCTGTTCTCGGCAAGCGTCTTCATCAGCCAGGCGGTCGCCTGCTCGAGATCGGCGATCGCAGCATCGAGCCTCGCAGCGGTTTCGCCGAAACCGTCGAGATTGGAGCGGCGGACGCCATCGGCGATCTCGCTGAGCTCGGCGATGAAGCCCTTCACCTGATCGCCGCCGGAGAGCGGCAGCTTGCGGGTGACGAGGTCGATCGCCTGGATACCATTGGTGCCCTCATAGATCGGGGCGATACGGGCATCGCGGAGATAACGCGCCGCACCCGTCTCCTCGATGAAGCCCATGCCGCCATGCACCTGAATGCCGAGCGAGGCGACGTCGACGCCGGCATCGGTCGAAAAGGATTTGGCGATCGGCGTCAGCAAAGCGGCGCGCTCCTGCCATTGGCGGCTGGCGTCACCTGCCCGGTGCGACATGTCGATCGCATGGGCGCAGGCATAGGAGATGGCGCGCGCCCCTTGGGTCAGCGCCTTCATGGTGAGGAGCATGCGGGCGACATCGGGATGTTCGACGATCGGGCTCATGCCGGCGCCGCTTGCGCCCGGCGCCCTGCCCTGGGTGCGTTCCCTGGCATAGGCGAGCGCCTTCTGGGTGGCGGCCTCCGCGATCGCCACGCCCTGCATGCCGACGGCGAGGCGGGCATTGTTCATCATCGTGAACATGCAGGCCAGCCCCTTGTTCTCCTCGCCGACCAGCCAGCCGACAGCGCCTTTTTCACCGCCGAATTTTCCGTCACCGTAGATCATCGTGCAGGTCGGCGAACCATGGATGCCGAGCTTGTGCTCCAGCGAGTGGCAGAACAGATCGTTGCGGGGCCCAAGCGAACCGTCGTCATTCACCAGGAATTTCGGCACCAGGAAGAGCGAGATGCCGCGGGTGCCGGCCGGCGCATCCGGCAGGCGGGCCAGCACCAGATGGATGATATTGTCGGCCGCGTCATGCTCGCCCCAGGTGATGAAGATCTTCTGGCCGAAGAGGCGGTAGTTGCCGTCGTCGCTCCGCTCGGCGCGGGCCTTCAGAGCGCCGAGATCGGAGCCGGCATGCGGTTCGGTCAGGTTCATGGTGCCGGTCCATTCGCCGGAGACCATTTTTTCCAGATATTTGTGCTTCAGCGCGGCACTGCCATGGGCGCTGACGGCCTCGATGGCGCCCATCGTCAGCGTCGGGGCAAGCGCGAAGGCCATGGAACCGGAATTCCACATTTCAAGCGCCGCGACATTCAGCATATGCGGCAAAGCCTGGCCGCCGAAGGCCTCCGGCGCCGTCAGGCCGTTCCAGCCGCCGGCGATCCAGTGGCGATAGAGATCGCGCCAACCATCCGGCAGCCTGACCTCGCCATCGATCAGACGGGCGCCCTGGCGGTCGCCGATTTCGGCGAGAGGCGCCACTTCCTCTGTGGCAAAGCGTCCCGCCTCGGCCAGTATGGCGTCGACCAGATCTTCGCCGAGATCGCCGAGCAGCCCTTTTGACATCGCCTCGCCCATGCCCGCTACGTGCTTCAACGTGAACGCGATTTCCTCGACGGGCGCCTTGTACATGGTTTTTCCTCCACAGACCGGCCTGCACTTGGGCAAGCCCCTCCGAGGCAAGGGCTAATTGATTTTTACGTAAACGTCAATTTCGATTTCCTCAGCCGCCATGCGATAAATCACCTGACATGGCGCTTTGCTCTTGCACCTTTGGACAAATGGACGTCATGAACAATCTCTAAGGGAAGACATCGCCTTCGCAAAGGACCGGCGAACAATGGATACATTGCCCGTCAACATACCCGGTTTCGTCTGGGCCTATCGCTTTTCGCCCGAAGAAAAGACCGCGGTGCGACTGAACAATAGTGCGACGGTGGCGGAACTGACCGCCGACAACTGTTTCTACTGGCTGCACCTCAACCTTGTCGACGCCCGCGTGCCGGCCTTGCTCGATACGCTGGACGGACTGACAGAGGACGCGAAATCGGCGCTGACGACGCGTGATACGCATGCAGCCATCACCGTCGACGAGCAGATGCTCTATGGGACGCTCGTCGATTGCCAGCGCGATTTTGCCCAGGATACCAACAATCTCGGCTGGCTGCATTTCGCCATGTCCGACCGCTTCCTCATCACCACGCGGCTACAGCCGCTGCGCAGCGTCGAACGGGCGCGGGCGCTGATCGAGAAAAACCCGGGCAAATTCTCCCGGCCGGTCGATCTCTTCGAACTGCTGGTGATCGAGTTCCAGCGCACGCTGATCGCAATCGTCATCGAACTCACCGAAGAGCTGAACCAGATCGAGGATATCGTCTACGACAGTGCGCAGCGCGACGAGCGCCGGCGCCTGGCGCCGGTCCGGCGAACCGTGGTCAGGCTGCATCGGCACCTGCGCACCGTGCTGGCGCTGATGCGCCGGGCGGCGGCGGCCGACGACGACGAGATGCCCTTCGGCTTCGACGATGTGGCGCGGCGGCTGACGAGCCGGCTGGAAACGGTCGACCACGATATCTATGCGCTGCAGGACAGGGCACGCCTGCTGCACGAAGAAATCGATTCGAAACAATCCTCCGAAACCAACCGCCACCTCTATCTGCTGTCGATCATGACGGCCTTCCTGCTGCCGCCGACGCTGGTGACGGGTTTCTTCGGCATGAACACTGCAAACCTGCCCTTCGCCGTCGGCGACTACGGCACCGAATACGCCGTTGCCCTCATCGTCGCCTCCATCGCCTTTGCCTGGTGGCTGCTGAGACGTGTGGATATTCTTTGAACGCGAAACGCCCGGCATGACTGCCGGGCGTCTGGCTCTCATCTTAGCTCGATATCACGACATGCCAACCGCTACGCGGTTTGGGGTGATGTTAGTAGGGCGAATAGCACTGCTGACGCGGGCCGTTATAGGGCTGGAAGGTGTTGTCGTAGGCGCGATAAGACCGGTAGCGGTTTGCGCACCAGGCGACGTGGCTCGAACCCATGCGGGGCGCCGGGTCGACGTAACGCGGCTGCGCGACAATCGCGCCGCCGATCACTGCGCCGGCGCCGAAGGCGGCAAGCGGATACCAGTAGCCGTTATAATGGCGATATCCCGGGCGGTAATAGGAATATCCGCGATAGCCGCCATAATAGCCGGGCCGGTAGTAGGCGCCGGGACGATAGCCAGGCCGGTAATAGGCGCCCGGACGATAGCCGGGGCGATAATAGCGGCGGTACTGGACATTCTCGACTGCGGAGGATTTTTCCACCTGCGGGGCGGTGGGCATCTGGATTGCCTGCGACGGCGCAAAGCCCGTCAGGACCACGGCGGCAGCCAGAACTGCGGTCGCGATCTTGTTTCTCAGCCCGATCATTGCTTCAACTCCCATACAACAGCGATCACCGCCTGCCTAGCAACGCCTTTTCGCCTGAATGGTTCCAGAAGCAGCCGGGGCCGGCTACTCTCCCTTTTAGATCAGCTGAACTGAACCGGACATTAACCGGTGCGGCAAAGCGCTATCAGGCAACGACGGAGAACTTCGCCTGGTCACCCTGCAGGCGGTTCACCATGAAGTTCGAATACCATTCGAGGAACTGCATGACGCCGCCCTCGTGCAAGGCGGAATAGGGGCCGGGCTCATAGGCGGGTGAGTGAATGCCGAAGGCGTTTTCCTCGACGATGCGGCGATCCTGATCGTTGGTCTCGGTCCAGACGTGGGTCAGTTCCTCGAGATTGTAATCCACGCCTTCGACGGCATCCTTGTGGACGAGCCACTTGGTCGTCACCGCCGTCTCGTTGGCGCTGAGCGGCAGCACGCGGAAGGAGATGGCGTGGTCACCGAGCAGATGGTTCCACGTCGTCGGGTAGTGGAAGAGCAACATGGTGCCGATATGGCTGATCGAGATATCTTCGGAGAGCTGACGCTGGACGGCGCGCTTGCCCGACATGGTGTAGCTCTCGGCATCTTCGATCAGCGGCATGCGGGCAGTGCGGAACTGACCGTCCGGCGAAATCTGAAACTTGCTCGGCAGGCCGGCAGCCTCGCAGCGCGCCCAATGGCCGGCGATCTCAGGATCGTCAGCGCCGCCATCCGTGCCGGTGACACTCGGCGCTTCGGGATAGGTGCGGCAGAGTTCGGGGTGATTGGCGGCGCAGTGATAACACTCGCGGTTGTTTTCCCAGACAAGCTTCCAGTTGCCCTTCTCGATGATCGTGCTCTGGAAGGCGACCTTGCTCTCACTGATCCGGTGCGGCGCGACATAGGGTTCGATCTTGTCGCGCACCGGCTGGAAATCCGGGGCGGTGTTGGCAAGGCAGATGAAGACATAGCCTGCGACGGTTTCGCAATGGACGGGTTTCAGGTTGAAGCCGGTCTTGTCGAAATCATCGCCCATGTGGCGGGCAAAGGCGAGCTTGCCTTCGAGATCATAGGTCCACTGATGGTAGGGGCAGACAAGACGCACGGAGGAGCCGTGCTCCTTGGTGCAGACGCGTGAGCCGCGATGGCGACAGCTGTTGTGGAAGGCGCGGATGATATTGTCGCGGCCGCGGACGATGACGACGGGATAGTTGCCGATCTGGACGGTGAAATAGGCGCCCGGCTTCGGCAGCTCGCAATCATGGCCGATGAACAGCCAGTCGCGATAATAGATCATCTCCATGTCGAGCTGGAAATAATCCTCGTCGATATAGAACGGCTGTTCGAGGCTGAAGCCCTCACGGCGGCTCTTGAGCTGACGCAAAACGTTGCTGCGAATATCCATCTTCATGTCCTCGTGCACCCGGTTGCCACCCTCGCGTGGGAAGGCCGGCGGAAGCGCGCCCGCTTCCTTCTCCTTCGGGAGAATTGTTCATGGCGCCATTTAATCACCGAGCATGGCTGCCGCTTGGTTGTAATGCGACATCGGCTTCGACATTGACGACAGGATGCGGCAAGCCACAAGCTGCCCATCCCGGTCGATGACATTGCCCGACTCTCCCGGCAATTATCGTCAATTGCGACATGGCGTAAAGACCCGTTGCGCAAAGAGGTCGGCTGCCTGGTATCGATGTCAGTCGCGTTTGCGACATCTCCCGGCATTTGCCTTTCAGCTAGCCGGCTGGCATGGCGATTTTTTAACATCGCCTTAAGCATACCGTCCTATCCTGCTGCTGATTCAGACCGACCGAAGAACGCGAACCATGGCCAAACTCCGTTATTTCGACGCGAAAGAAGCAAGTAAACTGCAAGAGCCGCAGCTGATTGCCGCGCATTCCGAATTCTTGCGCACTGGTCGCATCCCCCGCGAGCGGCGGCACTGGCTGGCCGAGGAAAAACGCTATTTCACCCATGATGAGGTCGCGGCAAAGACCGGCCGCAAGCTGCAGGTCGCCGGCGAGAAGACGCATCAGCACATCAACGGCTTTCACCACTCGATCCAGTTTCCGAAGATGATCTTCCACCGGACGCTGGAGGACAGCCCGCATCTCGGTTATTGCCACGTCACCGCCGCGCGGACGAAATTTGCCCATTACGAAGAGGTCAGCTGGGCCTTCTACATCTCCAATTTCTATTCCGACATCGGCGAGAACGATAATTTCTTCGAGCGCATCGATGTCGGTTATTCCCGCATGTATTTCGCCGTCGCGATCAAACCCGGCGAGAATTCCGCCGAAAAGATGACCATCGACCGGTCGGTGCGCGGCAACGGCCTGCTCTTCCGCACCCATGATCCGCAGGCTGCGATCCGCAACATCCTCTTGCTCGGCGCCCGCAACGAACAGCTGCGCGAAATCATCCGGCAGCTCTAAAGCGATTGATCGCCGGCGGCGGAAAGCCTAATGACTGCCGACCTACAGCGCCGTGCGTCTTTCCAGACGCGCAAAGGACGCTGTGGCACTTTGGATTGCTGGGCAGAACATGGCACGCACGATCGACATAAGGACCGACAGGCAAGCAGCGCTCGAGGCGGCCTCAGCCGCTCTTGCCGACGGCTTTGCCATCGCTATCCCGACTGAGACCGTCTACGGCCTGGCAGCCGACGCCACCAATCCCGCAGCCATCACCCGTATCTACGAGACAAAGGGGCGGCCGCGCTTCAACCCGCTGATCTGCCATATGGCCGACCTCGCCATGGCCGAAGAGCATGCCGAATTCGACCCGGTCTCACGGGCGCTCGCCAGAGCCTTCTGGCCCGGCCCGCTGACCCTCGTGCTGCCGCTGAAGCCTCAGAGCTCGATCCATTCGCTGGCGACCGCCGGGCTCGACAGCGTCGGCATCCGTGTGCCGAAGGGTTTCGCAGGCGCGTTGATCGGCGCCTTCGGACGGCCGCTCGCAGCCCCCAGCGCCAACACCTCGGGCGGGGTAAGCGCCACGAGTGCCACCCATGTCGAAGCCGATCTCGGGGCCAGGATCCCATTGATCCTCGATGCGGGTCCAAGCGCTGTCGGCGTCGAATCGACGATCGTCAAGGCAGAGAGCGGCCGCCTGAGGCTGCTTCGGCCGGGTGGACTGGCGGCGCGCGAGATCGAGCGCGTCGCAGGCCAACCGCTGCTGCGGGCGAAAACGGCATCGGCGGCAATCGAGGCGCCAGGCATGCTCGCCTCGCATTACGCGCCGGGCGCTTCCGTGCGCCTCAATGCGACGGCGGTGGAACCCGGCGAGGCACTGATTGCCTTCGGCAGCGCTGCGGTCTCCGGCGCAAACAGTGCACGGATCGTGCTTGATCTCAGCCCGCGCGGCGACCTGGCAGAGGCGGCGGCCAATCTCTTCGACTACATGAAGCGGGCCGATGCCAGCGGCGCTCAGAGCATCGCCTTTTCGCCGATTCCCGAAGAGGGGCTGGGCGAAGCGATCAACGACCGGCTGCAGCGGGCGGCGGCACCCCGCGACTGAAAAGACTGCGCATGACGATGGAGGACCGAGCCCGAATGAGCAATTCCAGCATTTCCACCGAACTCCTCAACCGCTTCGCCGCAATCGTCGGCGAAAAATACGCGCTTCGCAGCGAAGCCGATCTTGCGCCGCATCTGATCGAAAACCGCGGGCTCTATCACGGCTCCTCCCCTCTCCTCTTGAAACCCGGCTCGGTCGAGGAAGTCTCTGATATCATGAAGCTTGCGACGGAGACCGGAACGGCGATCGTGCCGCAGACCGGCAATACCGGTCTCGTCGGCGGCCAGACGCCGCGTCAGGGCAAGTCCGATATCATCCTGTCGCTCGAGCGCATGAACAAGATCCGTGATGTCGATCCGGTGGCCAACGTGCTGGTGGCCGATGGCGGCGCCATCCTGGCCGAGGTGCAGAAGGCAGCCGAGGCGCATGGGCGGTTGTTTCCGCTGTCGCTCGGCTCGGAGGGTTCCTGCCGCATCGGCGGCAATCTTTCCACCAATGCCGGCGGCACCGCCGTGCTTGCCTATGGCAATATGCGCCAGCTCTGCCTCGGCCTCGAAGTGGTGCTGCCGACCGGCGAGATCTGGGACGGCTTACGCCGCCTGAAGAAGGACAATACCGGCTATGATCTGCGCGATCTCTTCATCGGCGCCGAGGGCACGCTTGGCATCATCACCGGCGCGGTGCTGAAGCTCTTTCCTAAGCCGCTCGGCCATCAGGTGGCCTTCGCCGGCCTGAATTCGGTGGTGGATGCGCTTGCTCTGTTCAACCTGGCCTCCAGCCTCTGCGGCGCCTCGCTCACCGGTTTCGAGCTGATGCCGCGTTTCGGTGTCGAGATCACCACCCGCCACATCGACGGCGTGCGCGATCCGCTGGACGCGGCCTATCCCTGGTACGTGCTGATCGACATTTCGACCTCGGATTCGGCCGAGACGGCGGAGCGGATGATGAATGGCGTGCTGGAACAGGGCTTCGAGGCCGGGCTGGTGCTGGATGCCGCGATCGCCGCATCCGTGGCCCAGCAGAAAGCGATCTGGCACATGCGCGAGAGCATGTCGGATGCTCAGAAGCCGGAAGGCGGGTCGATCAAGCACGATGTTTCCGTGCCGGTATCGAACATCCCGCATTTCATGGCCGAGGCTGAAGAAGCTGTGATGGCGGCGATGCCGGGCGCCCGAATCTGCGCCTTCGGCCATATGGGCGACGGCAATATTCATTATAATATTTCCCAGCCGGTTGGCGCCGACAAGACCGCCTTCATCGCCCGCTGGCGCGAAATGAACCATATCGTGCATGGGCTGGTGCTGGCGCATGGCGGTTCGATCTCGGCCGAGCACGGCATCGGCCAGCTGAAGCGCGACGAGTTGGCGACGATTCGGCCGGCGATCGAAATCGAGCTGATGCGCCGTATCAAGCGCGCCTTCGATCCCGCCAATATCATGAACCCGGAAAAGGTTGTCAGCCTCGATCCTTGAGGCCGACGGTCAGAGCGATCAGGCCTGCTGCGTGCAGCAGGTCGGGGCGATCAGCTTTGCTGCGTGCCGCCGCCGGTCAGGATCATCAGCGCCGGCGACTGCTGGGCAGCGTTCTGGACATCGTACATGGCGGTAAACCGGCGCAGCAGCTTGTCGACCTTCTTCGGATCCTGGAGATCCTCGAGCTTGACGAAGCGGTTGATCAGATCGGCCTGCTTGGCGACATCCATGCCCGAGATCTGCGATGGCAGGCTGTAGGCTGTGGTGATGACCTGATAAAGCGCCTTGTCGCCGAGGATCGAATAGATCGAAGTGATGCTCGAGGCCTTGCGGCTGAAATAGAGCGCCAGGCGCACGCCGTCGTTGGTTTCGCCTTGCTGGGCTTCCATCGTCTGCTGGACGTAAAGTTCCTGGGTGTGGTCCTCGGCCGCCTTGTTCTGAATCGTGCCGATCTTGGCGCGGGTCAGATTGCCGTCCTTGTCGAAGTTGAAGGCGGCGACGATATCCTGGAAACGCGCATCGGCCTTGGTGTTGAGGTAGCTCTTCTTGTCGTCGGGATCCGAGGTGAAGATCTTCTTCAGCGTGGCCTTGTCGTAATCCTTCGGGTCAAGGCTGTTCGCCTTCAGCACCAGGTCGGTCAGGCGGCTATCATCCAGGAAATCGTCGAGCGACTTCACCTTCGCCATGCCCTTGGCGAAATAGTCGACTTCGGCCGTCGCATCTTTCGAGGCCTTGTCCTTCACCGGACCGTCCTTCATCAGCATGGTGATATGCGATTTATAGTCGGTGGCGTATTTGGCCATGGTCGCGTCGGGAAGCGCCTGGAAGGGCGATGCCGCCTTGCCGTCGGGGCCGAAGTTGAAGGCGCGGGCAAGGTTGGTGATGCGTTCATCCTTGAGCGAGGCGATATAGCCATCCGGATCATAGGCATCGCTCGTCAAGATCTTGCGCATCATCGAGCGCGGGACGTCCTGGTCGGTCAGACCGAAAGCCTGCAGCGCCACATGGTAGAGATCCGGCAGATTGTCATTGCCCTTGCTGAAATCGGCGGACGAATTGCTGCGCAGGAAATCATTGACGGTCTTGACGTCGGAGAAGTTCAGCAGGCTGCTGCTGTCGGCCATAAGCTTCTGGTAGTTGGATGCGACCTCGTCGATCGCCTCGTCGCGTTCGTCGTCATAACGCGCCGCGTAATTGTCGTTGGTGGTCTGCGCCTGGTCGGCCGTCTGGACCGAACTGACGACAGGAAGCGATCCGTCGGCGGCGAAGTTGAAGTCGGCGTTGAGATCGGCGTGGCCGGCTGCGGCAGCCGCCGTCGCATCGGTCAGGATGCTCTTCAGATCGGCGTCCGAGATATCGAACGGCAGATTGTAGGTGCTCTTCAGGAAATTGGTGATCGTGCCATCGGCGATGAGATCATCGACATTGCCGATCGTCGCCATCCGGGCGGAATAGTCGTCCGTCCGCGCTGAGGCAGTAAATTTCGTGCTGCTGATCTGGGTGGCCGTCTGCGCCGCCATACCGTCCTCAAGCGTGCCGTCCGCCTTGAAGTTGAAGGCGGCGGCAACGTCGGCATAGGTGCCGGTGCCGCTCTGATCGGTCAGGATACTGCGAAGAGCGACGTCGCTGATCGTCGACGGGATGCCGTAGGCGTTGCGCACAAAATTGTTCAGCTTCTGGTCCGTCAGCAACTGATCGACGTTTGAGATGCCCGCAATGGTCGACTGGTAGTAGACTGCCGCATTGTCGGCCTTGCTGGCAGTGCTGGCACTTTGGGTTGCCGTCTGCGACGCGTAAAGGGTCGCGACCGAACCGTCCGCTTTGAAATTGAAGAGGTCGTGAACGTCGCTGTAGCCCTGGGCGCTGGCAGCCGTGCGGTCGACGAGGAAAGTCCTCAACGTCGCATCGGAGACGCTGTCGGCGATCTGCATGCTGTTTCTGATATAGCTGACCGCAACAGCATCCGACATGATGTCATCGACATTGGTGACGTTGCCGATCATGCTGTTGAAATGCGCTGCATTCGCCGCCGACTTGTCGGTGGTCGACTTCCGCTGCGCCGCAGTCTGGATCACGGAACCGTTGATCGAGCCGTCTGCCTGGAAGTTGAAGTCGGCATTGAGATCGGCATGGCCCTGGGCCGCTGCATAGGCGGAATCGGTCAGGATGTTCTTCAGGTCGGCATTGCTGAAACTCGTGCCGAGACCATAGGCATCCTTGATGTAGCGGGCCAGCACACTGTCGGCGAGCAGGTCGTCGACATTGGTGATGCCGGTCGACTGCGAGGTGACGGTATAATAGTTGTTGGTGCTCGATGCCGCCGCCTTCAGGCTGTTTGCCTGGTCGACCGACTGGACGCGCGCCGTGCTGGAGGTCGACCCGTCAGCCTTGAAGTTGAAAGCATTGTAAACATTGGTAAAGCCCATCAGCTGGGCATAACCGGGATCGGTCAGCACCGCGCGCAGCGCTGCCGCGGTGAAGTCGGCGCCCATGCTATAGGCCGTCGTGATGTAGGAGGTCAGCCGCTTGTCGGCGACCAGATCGTCGACATTGGTGATCGTGCCGATCTTCGCGGTGTAATAGGCCTTGTTGTAGTCCGCCGCCGTCTGGCCGACGTAGTAGACATCCGAACCGACCGAATTGTCGATGATGAGGGACTGGGAATTCAGGGTGTAGGACTCGATGACCGAGGCCTTCTGCGCGGCGGTCTGCGCCGTGCCGTTGACGGTGCCATCCGCATTGAAGCTGAACTGGGCGGCAAGCGCCTTGTACTTGTCGCCGCCTTGCGTGTTGACGACGCTCGTGGGGTCGCTGAGATCGCTCGTCAGCACCTGCCGCAGAAAATCCTTCGACGCATAGGTCGGATCGATCTTGAAGGTCTTCAGCACATAGGTGCGCAGCCGGGTGTTGTTGACCAGGTCGTCGACGGTCTGCACGCTATCGATATTGTTGCTGTAATAGGTGCTCTCGGCGGTCGCGGCCTTGTCGGCATCGATGAAGGACTGCTTGTAGAGGCCGATGAGGTCGTCCTCCTGCGCGTCCGTCTGCACGTCCTTGGCCGGCTCGTTGAAATTGAAGGCGGCGGCGAACTCGCGGTAGCGCGTATCGGAAAGCTTGTTGGCGTAGCTGTTGGGATCGGTGAGATCGCTCTCGAGCACCTTCTTCATGAAGGCCTTGGCGTAGGTCATGTCCTCGAGACCATAGGCCTTCATCGCATAGCTGTAGAGCTTGTAGTCGCCAAGGAAGTCGTCGACTGACGTGACCTTGTTGATATGGTCAGCGTAATACTGGGCATCCTTCTTGACCGTCGCTTGCGACGCAACCTTGTTGAGGCTGGACGTCATATCTCGCGACAGGATCGTGTAAGCGAGGGAAGCCGTGATCATAAAAAGCGCCCTTTTCGGCAAAATCTCTAAAAGAACGACGAACTGCTGGTGAGCACATTTTGCCATGGAAAACTTACCTGAGGCTTACCTCTGGATGCATCATTTCAGGACACCACGCCGTTCACCTTCCGGAAACCCTGCCGGATTCGGTTTTGATAACCATCAGAGGAGGCAAAGTTTTCTTAACCGCAATTTTTAAGCTGTACGGAAGGGCGGCTGCCTATTGTCGGCCATAGAGGACGAAAAGTCCCAAGGAGAAGACCGGAAATCGGCTCTCAGGTAAGACAAGGGTAGAATGAAATGAACAATCCCGTTATGAAGCCCGCTTGGGCTGGCACGACGTTGCGCCTCGATCCGTCCCGCTTTCCCCAGCAGGTCAGCTACGCCATCCACGATTGTTCGGATGACGTCAATATCACGATAGATGAACGCGGTGCGGTCCTGCGCAAGGTCCTCCCCTCCAGCGGCCTGCCGCTCTCGATTGCGCTGCCGAAGCGCGTTTTCAAGGGCGTCGCCGCCCGCGCCATCGACCATGGCGACGGCGATGTCACCGTAACCCTGGAACTCCACCACGCCGATCCGGAGCTCTGCATTCCGCTGCTCGTCGCCCATGATCTCAGCGACATCGCCGCCGACTGGCGCAGCTGGTCCGAAGCCTTCCGCATTCCGATGCTGATGGTCGAGGCCGACGGCGTCGCCCGGCCGCTTGAAGACCATATCGGTGCCTTGCGCACCAGCGACCTCAAGCCTCGCCGCCGTCATTCCTACTTCGCCAATCGCCGTCCGCGCTTCCTCGTGCGCCGTACAACCGGCCGGCTGGGCGTCGCGATGAAGATCGAAGGCAAGGAAATCATCGCCCGCAACTGAACAAAAACGCGACAGTTCCATTTGGCGACGTCGCTTCGGAACCATTTTGAAACCCGGCGCCCGCGCCGGGTTTATCGTTTCATTCGTCGTCCCAATCAGGGAATGGCAAACAGCAGCGAGATGAAGAGGCCGAAGAAGATGATCAGGCCGACGCGGTTGTTTGACTTGAAGAGCGCCAGGCACTGGTCGGCATCATCGATATCGAGCCGGACGATCTGCCAGGCGAACATGCCCGCCGCACCGAGCAGACCCAGAAACGCGATGAGATTGGCGCCGGCCAGAGCGAAAGCGATGAACATCAGCACCAGCGTCAGTCCATAAAGGCCGATCAGCCATTGCCGCGTCCTGTCGCCGAACAGGCGCGCAGTGGACCGGACGCCGATCAGCTCGTCATCCTCCTTGTCCTGATGCGCATAGATCGTGTCGTAACCGATCGTCCAGGCGACGGAGGCGGCGTAGAGCAGGATGGCTGCAAAGGAGAGGCCACCGAAAATGCCGGCCCACCCCATCAGCGCACCCCAGGAAAAGGCAAGCCCCAGGTAGAATTGCGGCCAGTCGGTGAAGCGCTTGGCAAAAGGATAAAACGCCACGATCCCGAGCGAGAGCACGCCGAGGAAGACGTTGAGCCAGTTGAACTGCAGCAGCACGAAGAGGCCGACCAACGCCTGCAAGCCGATGAAGATCTTCGCCCGACGGCGGGTGACGCGGCCGGAGGGGAGCGGACGTGACCGCGTGCGCGCCACTTCCATATCGATCTCGTGGTCGACGAGATCATTGTAGGTGCAGCCGGCGCCGCGCATGGCGACCGCGCCGATGAAATAGAGGAACAGGTGAGATACCAGCAGGCTGCCGGAATAGATCCCCTCGCCGATCGCCGCATTGGCGGCAAGGGTCGCAGACCAGAAGCACGGCCACATCAAGAGCTGCCAGCCGATCGGGCGATCCCAGCGCGCGAGCTGCGCATAGGGCCAAAGCCATGGCGGCAGGATCCGGTAGACCCAGTTATCGGAAGGTGCGTCGGAGACGCGATCGTTGAAGTCGCCAGTATCGTGCATGCCGCTCATCTAGCGGCGGGCCGCCGATCCGGTCAAGAAGCGATCATTGTATTGCCAGTTGCATCATTCCTTCGATCGAAATCGATTTAAGGATGAAATTATACGTAAATTCAAAGTGTTACGGCGACGCGAGTCTGAAAGGACCCGCGGCGCGCCGTCAATCACTGCAGTGAGAAATTGAACTTGTAGGTCGCCGAGACGCCGATCAGGACCTGGTTCTTCGAGCCGCGCTCGCGCACGAGGCTGCTGTCGGCGGCAGGACCTGCCAGCCGCTTATATTCGAGGAAGGAACTGGCCGAGAGGTTTTCCGTCGCCTTCCAGGTGAGCGCCGCGCCGGCGCCATAGGACTGGATGCCTGACGAGGGCTTATAGGGATCAAGGCCGCTTGCCGCCGCCTGCTTGGCGTTGACGCCGTAATAGGCGTCGTAATAGCCGCTGGTGGCGAAGGTCGCACGCGGGCCGCCCGATAGTTGCAGGTCGGGCGCGATATCGGTGAAGGCATCGACCGCGAGATCGGCAACGATACCGTCATGCGAGCGGATGCCCTGGCGGACTTCGGCGCGGGCGCGAAGGAAATCGGTCGGGTAAACTTCGACAAAACCGCCGACTTCCGCCCCCCATTTGACCTTCTTCAAGCCCTTCAGCTCGCTGCCGTCGCCGTCATCGCGCGACGGCACGAACCTGCCGACGATGCCGGCACGGAAGGCGCCCTTGTCGATGAGGGCGAAGGACGGATTGTCATTGCGCGACGAAAAACGCGGGCCGGCGCCTTGGCGGCCGACCGAGATCAGCGGGCTGAACTTGAATTCATTATGCGACGAGCCCTCGAATTTCGGGGCGGAAAAGCCGGCGACGCCGACGCTCAGATACCAGTCGCCGGACCAGAAGTGCTGGCCGCTTTCCTGGGCGGCGGCCGAACTGGCAGATAAAAAGGCAATAGCCAAAGAGATCGATACGACTGATCGATGAGACACGTCCGCACTCCAGAAAACGCAAAAACAAAGCCGCGGAGGGCGGCGGCCGCTACATTTATCCCGATCTCGTTACCCCAATGTTAACCACGGCGGTGAGGGAGACGATTGTAGCTAACGCTGGTTCCAGCGGCGGATGACCGGTTCGGTGAGATCGTGTTCGTAGCCGAGCACGCTGATGCTGGCCGTATCGAGCACGAAACGGGAGCCATCTTCCGGCGGCAGGCCGAGCCAGCGGGCGGCGAGGACGCGCAGGAAATGCGAGCTCGAAAAGATCAAAATGGTGCCGGCCGTTTCGCGAAGCGCATGGATGACGCCGTCTGCGCGGGCACCGACATCGGCGGCGAACTCGCCATTCGGGCAGCCGTCGCGAAAGAGCTGCCAGCCGGGGCGGTCGGCAAGGATCGCCTTGGTGGTGATACCTTCATAAGCGCCGTAGTCCCATTCGGCGAGATCGTCCTTGATCACCGCGCCCGATCCGAATCCGGCGAGCGTGCAGGTCTTGCGGGCCCGCGCGGACGGGCTCGACCAGACGGCGGAGAAGGTAGGGCCCGCCAGCCGGTCGGCGAGTTTGCGGGCGGCCTCCTCGCCGTTCGCCGTCAGGGGAATATCGCTGCGTCCGGTATGGCGCCCGGACAGGCTCCATTCGGTTTCACCGTGGCGGACCAGGTAGATCTCGGGAAACGCACTGCTCATCGGCACGTCCTTTCATTGGAAGCGGTCCCTCGGCAAAACCGCCAGCGGAAGCGGCCCTTCCGCGGGGATCAGAACGTCACCTTTTCCAACGGTGCGCGCCTCGCCTCGAACTCCTTCAGCTTGGCTTCGTTGCGAGCGATGTAATTGCGATTGTCGGGAACGGCAAACTGGTTCTTGGCGACCTGGATCTGCAGGATGAAGAGCTCGTCCCAGCGGAAGCCCATCTCGGAACCCGCCAGATAGAATTCCCACATGCGGAAGAACTGCTCGTCGTAGAGCGCCACCGCTTCGGCCTTGCGCGCCACGAAACGCTCGCGCCAATGGCGCAGCGTATAGGCATAATGCATCGGCAGGATTTCGATATCCTTGACCAGCAGCCCGGCTTTTTCGAGCGGCGGCACGACCTCGCCGACGGAGGGGATGTAGCCGCCGGGGAAGATGTACTTCTCGATGAAGGCATTGGTGCCGAAGCTTGGCTTCGGACGGCCAATCGAATGCAGCACCATGACGCCGTTGTCATCGAGCAGATCCGATACCTTGCGGAAGAAATTGCCGTAATTGCCGATACCGACATGTTCGAACATGCCGACCGAGACGATGCGGTCGAACTTCCGGCCCGTCATGGTGCGGTAGTCCTGCAGCTCGAATCGCACACGGTCGGCAAGGCCGCGCTTTTCGGCGCGCAAACGCGAGACCTTGAGCTGTTCCTCGCTCAGCGTGATGCCGGTGAAATCGGCACCGTCGGTCGCTTCCGTCAGATACATGCCCATGCCGCCCCAGCCGGAGCCGATCTCCAAGATGCGCTGGTTCGGCTCGAGCAGAAGCTTGGCAGCGATATGGCGCTTCTTGGCGAGCTGCGCCTCGTCGAGACCAATGCCCGGCGGCTCGAAATAGGCGCAGGAATATTGCCAGTCCTCGTCGAGGAAAAGATCGAAGAGCTTGGCCGACAGGTCGTAATGATGGGCGACATTGTGCTTGTTGCGATTGACCGGCACGCGGCTCTTCACCTGCTGCCAGGCAATGCGGCCGAGGAGCAGAGCCGCCATCTTGAAATCGAAGATTTCGTTGGTGGTGTTCTGTTTCACCAGCGACAGGAAATCGTAAATGTTGCCCTGTTCGAGAATGAACCGGCCCTGCATATACATTTCGCCGAGCTTCATGGTCGGGTCGCGCCGGATGGCGTCCTCGGCCTCCTGATCGGCAAGGCGGGCGACAACGGTTTCACCCGTGCCGTCGCCGATAGTATGGGTTTCGCCATTGGCAAGGGTAAGTTTCAATGAACCCTTGCGGACGATTTGCTGGACGATCGATAAGAATGCCGACGCCATGCACGCCTCGCAAATGTGACAGGATGGTCACATCAACTTAGTAGCTCTCTTTCGCCTTACAAGCGCCGGATTTAGCACTCCGTTCAGAACGCTGCCAAACTGTTGCATTTTTGCCGAAATGCCGGTTAAACCCTTATTTTCGCTTCATGGCTTCGGCAAGTGCCGCGCCGAATGCGCCCTGGCTCTCCGGTTTCTGAGCCGCGGGCCGGCGCTCGTTCTGCGGCCGCGACCCTTGGCTTGGGCGAGAATCACCACGCGGCGGCGGCGCTGATGAGCCGTCATCGCGTCGCATGGAAAGACCGATGCGCTTGCGCTTGGCATCGACTTCGACAACCCGCACCTTGACGACATCACCCGCCTTGACGACCTCGTGGGGGTCCTTGACGAAGCGGTCGGCAAGCTGGGACACATGCACCAGACCATCCTGGTGCACGCCGATATCGACGAAGGCGCCGAAGGCGGCGACATTGGTGACCGTGCCTTCCAGCACCATGCCGGGCTGGAGGTCGGAAATTTCGTTGACGCCCTCGGCGAAGGTCGCGGTCTTGAAGCTCGGACGCGGGTCGCGGCCGGGCTTTTCCAGCTCCGCGATGATGTCTTTGACCGTCGGCAGACCGAATTTCTCGTCGATGAACTGGCGCGGATCAACCGATTTCAACACCGCGCTATCGCCCATCAGCGCGCGTAGATCGCGGCCACAGGCGGCGACGATCTTCTTGGCGACACCGTAGGCCTCCGGGTGCACCGAGGAGGAATCGAGCGGCTCCTTGCCGTTGGGAATGCGCAGGAAGCCGGCGCATTGCTCGAAGGTGCGGCCGCCGAGGCGGGCGACCTTCAGGAGATCCTTTCGCGTCTCGAAACGGCCTTCGCTGTCGCGGTGGCGGACGATGGCGTCGGCGATCGACGGGCCGAGGCCGGAGACGCGCGACAGCAGCGGCGCAGACGCGGTGTTGAGATCGACACCGACGGCATTCACCGCGTCTTCCACCACCGCATCGAGCGAACGCGACAGCTTCTGCTGGTCGACGTCGTGCTGATACTGGCCGACGCCGATCGACTTCGGCTCGATCTTGACGAGTTCGGCCAGCGGATCCTGCAGGCGCCGCGCGATGGAGACGGCGCCGCGCAGCGACACGTCGAGATCGGGAAATTCTGCCGCTGCGGTTGCCGAGGCGGAATAGACCGAGGCGCCGGCTTCCGACACGATGACCTTGGTCGGCTTCGGCGCCGGCAACTCGGCCAGCATGTCGGCCACCAGCTTTTCGGTTTCGCGGCTGCCGGTGCCATTGCCGATCGAGATCAGCTCGACATTATGCTTGCGGATCAGCGATGCGAGCTCGACCTGGGCGCCACGCACGTCGTTCCTCGGCTGGAAGGGATAGACGGTCGATGTCGCCACCACCTTGCCGGTGCCGTCGACGACGGCGACCTTGACGCCGGTGCGGATGCCGGGATCGAGGCCCATCGTCGCGCGCGAGCCGGCGGGCGCTGCCAAAAGCAGGTCCTTGAGATTGCGGGCGAAGACATGGATCGCCTCTTCCTCGGCCCTTTCGCGCAGTTCCCGCATCAGATCGAGCGAGAGCGACATGGAAAGCTTGACGCGCCAGGTCCAGCTTGCGACCTCCATCAGCCAGCGGTCGCCGGGACGGCTCGTACCGATCTCGTAGGCCGCCACGATCATGCGTTCGACCGGCTTGTTCGGAGAGGTCGTCTCGGCGTCGGCCTCGATCGTCAGCGTCAGCACCTCCTCGTTCCAGCCGCGCAACATGGCGAGCGCGCGGTGGCCCGGCGCGGTCGCCCAGCGTTCGGAATGGTCGAAATAGTCGGAAAACTTCTCGCCGGTCGCCTGCTTGCCGTCGACGACTTTCGCCTTCAGCAACGAGGCTTGGCGCATATGGGCGCGCAATCTGCCGAGCAGGTCGGCATTTTCGGCAATGCCTTCGGCGATGATATCGCGCGCGCCTTCGAGCGCCGTCTTCACATCGGGCACATCAGCTGTGACGAAGCCTTCGGCCAAGACCGCCGGTTCTTTGGCACGGTCGGCGAGGATCGTCTCGGCGAGCGGGCCGAGGCCGCGTTCACGGGCGATTTCGGCCCGCGTGCGGCGCTTCGGCTTATAGGGCAGATAGAGATCCTCGAGCTCGGCCTTGGTTTCGGCCCCAGTGACCTTGGTCATCAGCTCGTCGGTCATCTTGCCCTGGCCGGTGATCGATTCGACGATCGCGTCGCGCCGGGCTTCGAGCTCGCGCAGATAGACCAGCCGCTCGGCGAGATTGCGCAGCTGCGTATCATCAAGCCCGCCCGTCACTTCCTTGCGGTAGCGGGCGATGAAGGGCACGGTGGCACCCTCGTCGAGCAACTCGATGGCGGCTTTGGCCTGTTCGGGCCGGGCGTTGATTTCGGCGGAGATGCGGGCTGCGAGAAAACGGAGGTCTGCGGCCATGGGATTTCCTGTTTCGTCAGAGGTGGCGGGACCATAGCGGCGAAAAGCGGCAAGGCAATGTTGGAGTTTACGGCTAAGCGCCGATCCACAGGATAAGCATGCCGGAAAGGCGGCGATTTTGCGGTTGTGCAGATGCGCCATTCTTTGCTAGCAGAAGCAACGTTTTGACCCGGCGCCCATGCCATCCCTCCCCTGTCGCGGGAGGCAAGGAAATTCGACATGCCAAACCTTCTTCTCGAACTCCGCTCCGAAGAGATTCCGGCCCGCATGCAGCGCAAGGCTGCCGGCGACCTCAAGAAGCTCGTCACCGATGCGCTTGTCGAAGCGGGTCTGTCCTACGAGGGGGCGCGCGAATACTGGACGCCGCGGCGGCTTGCGCTCGACATTCACGGCCTGACGGCCCGCTCCGCCGATGTGCGCGAGGAACGCAAGGGGCCGCGCACCGACGCCAACGAGAAGGCGATCGAGGGTTTTCTGCGCGGCGCCGGCCTTTCGTCGGTCTCCGAGGCGCAGGTGGTGAGCGATCCGAAGAAGGGCGATTTCTACGTCGCGGTCATCTCCAAGCCCGGCCGCGCGACGGAAGAGATCGTCACCGATGTCATGCCCGGCATCATCCGCGATTTTCCCTGGCCGAAATCGATGCGCTGGGGCAAGGCCTCGTCGAAGCCCGGTGCGCTGCGCTGGGTGCGGCCGCTGCAGTCGATCGTCTGCACCTTCGGCCCGGAGCATGAAGAGACCACCGTCATCCCCTTCGAGATCGACGGCATCACCGCTTCCAACACCACCTACGGCCATCGCTTCCATGCGCCCGAGGCGATCACCGTGAGGCGCTTCGACGATTATGCGGCGAACCTGGAAAAGGCGAAGGTCATCCTCGACGCCGAGCGGCGCAAGGACATCATCCTGCACGACGCCCGCGACATCGCCTTTGCCAACGGGCTGGAGCTGGTGGAAGACGAAGGCCTGCTGGAGGAAGTCTCCGGCCTCGTCGAATGGCCGCAGGTGCTGATGGGCAGTTTCGAGGAGGATTATCTCTCGATCCCCTCCGAGATCATCCGGTTGACGATCAAGACCAACCAGAAGTGTTTTGTCACCCGCAAACAGGGTGAAGAGACGCTTTCGAACAAGTTCATCCTCGTCTCCAACATCCAAGCAAGCGACGGCGGCAAGGAAATCGTCCACGGCAACGGCAAGGTGGTGCGGGCCCGGCTTTCGGATGCGCTGCATTTCTGGAAACGCGACCAGGGCAATCTGCCGGATCTCGAGACGCTGACCGCGTCGGCGGCAAAGTTCGGCCTCGACATCAAGAAGCCGCTCGACCAGCGCATGGCCAAGCTCGATGCGCTTGACGTGACCTTCCATGCCAAGCTCGGCACACAGGGCGCGCGCGTCGCCCGCATCCAGGCGCTGGCCAAGGAGCTGGCAAAGATCACCGGTGCCGACGCGGCTCTGGTCGATCGCGCCGCCGTGCTTGCCAAGGCCGATCTGCGCACCGAAGCCGTCGGCGAATTCCCGGAACTGCAGGGATTGATGGGCCGCAAATATGCGGCGCTGCAGGGCGAGGATGCCTCCGTTGCCGCCGCGATCGAGGACCACTACAAGCCGCAGGGTCCGTCGGACCGCGTGCCGGAGGACAGAGTGGCGATCACGATCGCCCTTGCCGACAAGCTCGATACGCTGATCGGCTTCTGGGCGATCGATGAAAAGCCGACGGGATCGAAGGATCCGTTTGCGCTGCGGCGGGCAGCACTCGGTGTCGTCAGGATCCTGCTCGAGCGAAAGATCCGCCTGCCGCTGTTGGCAACGACAAGGGATGGCGACCTGCTCTCCTTCTTCCACGACCGTCTCAAGGTCTATCTGCGCGACCAGGGCGCCCGCCACGATCTCATCGACGCCGTGCTGACTTCAGATGCCGACGACCTGTTGATGGTGGCGCGCCGCGTCGAAGCGCTGACGGCCTTCATCACCTCGGAGGACGGCAAGAACCTGCTCGCCGGCACCAAGCGCGCGACGCAGCTGCTCGCTGCCGAGGAAAAGAAGGGCACCGTGATCGCCGATGGCGTTTCGGAAGCGCTTCTGAAGCTCGATGCTGAGAAGGAACTGTTCGCCGCAATCTCCAGCGCCTCGAAGGATGCCTCGGACGCGGTCGCCAGGGAAGACTTCCGCTCGGCAATGGAAGCGCTTTCCAAGCTGCGCGGCCCGGTCGACCGCTTCTTCGAAGACGTGCTCGTCAACGACGAGGACGCCGCCATCCGTGCCAACCGTCTCGCCCTGCTGCGGCTGATCCGCGAAGCGACGGGAACGGTTGCGGATTTCTCGAAGATCTCGGGGTGATATTCGGCCGCCATCGGCGGTCTGGCATTGCCGCCGTCGTGGCGTTATTCAAGAGACATGCAGAGCAAGATTCTTGTCAGCGCCTGTCTTATGGGCCAGGCCGTCCGCTATGACGGCCGGGCGAAGCCGTTGCTTCATCCTGTGATCGAGACATGGCAGGCCGAAGGCCGGCTGGTGACGATCTGTCCGGAGATGTCGGCAGGCATGAAGGTGCCGCGGCCGCCGGCCGAGATCGCAAATGCCGCAACCGGCGAAGAGGTGCTGGCCGGCACGGCGCGGGTTGTCGAGCTGACGGGCGCCGACGTGACGGAAGAATTCCTGCGGGCGGCGGAAAATGCCGTGGCGCTCGCACGACAGGCAGGCTGCCGCTATGCGCTGCTCATCGACGGCAGCCCGTCCTGCGGTTCGGCTTTCATTTATGACGGCACCTTTTCCGGCCGCAAGCAGGCCGGCCACGGCGTGACGGCGGCGGCGCTGAAAGCTGATGGCGTCGAGGTGTTTTCCGATCACCAGATCGAGGAACTGATCGACCGTATCGCGCAATGAGCCTCAAAAGGCACGGCCGCCGGAGAACCGACGGCCGCTAAAAATTTGGTGATAAAAACGCTTTTGTCCCCGCGCCGTTTAAGCGGCGCGGCGACCTTGATGCATGGCCGGAGCGGCGCTTTCGCCACTGACCCGGAAGCCGCGGATGAGGTCGATCAACTCGTCAGTATCGCTGGCCAGCGTTTCGGCCGATGCCGTGGTCTCCTCGGCCATGGCGGCGTTCTGCTGGGTGGCGGCGTCGAGCTGGTTCATCGACGAGGAGATCGAGCGCAGCGTCGTATCCTGTTCTGAGGCGCTATGGGCGATCTTGGCGACGATCTCGTTGGCGGCCTTGATCTGATCGGAGATGCGCTTCAGTGCCTCGCCTGCCTCGCCGACCAGACGGACGCCGTGATCGACCTGGCTGGAGGAGCGGGCGATCTGATCCTTGATCTCCTTGGCGGCCGCGGCGGAACGCTGGGCAAGTTCGCGGACTTCCTGGGCAACGACCGCAAAACCCTTGCCGGATTCGCCGGCGCGGGCCGCCTCGACGCCGGCATTCAGCGCCAGCAGATTGGTCTGGAAGGCGATCTCGTCGATGACGCCGATGATCTTGGTAATTTCCGACGACGACTTCTCGATGCCGCTCATCGCTTCGATCGCCTGGGTGACGATCGCATCGCTGTGGGTGGCTTCGGTGCTGACCGCGTGGACACGCTTGCTGGCCTCATGCGCACCATCGGCTGTCTGGCGGACGGCGACGGTGAGTTCATCGAGCGCGGCCGAGGTTTCCTCGAGGCTGGCGGCCTGACGCTCGGTGCGCTGCGACAGCTCGTTGGAAGCGCGGCGGATCTCTTCCTTGCTGGTGCCGATGTCGGTGCCCTTGGCGCTGACCTTGGCCATGGCGGCTTCGAGATGCGACAGCGCATCGTTGAAGTTGTCGCGAAGGGCGGCGTATTTCTGGCCGAGATCGGCGCAGCGGACGGTGAGATCGCCGCGGGCGATCATTTCCAGCGCCTGGCCGATCGTCGTCACCACCCGCGCCTGGAGCGTGGCTTCATCCTGCTGCTGGCGCAGATTGGTTTCGCGCTCGTTTTCCAGTGCCAGCTGCTGGGCCGCCTCGCGATCGGACATCGCATGACGTTCCCTGATCTTTTCCTGCAGTGACTGCGTCGCCTTCGCCATCATGCCGACTTCGTTATTCATGCCGGTGTGCGGGATGGCGATCGAAACATCCTCTTCGGCGACAGCCTTCAGGGCGGCATGGACGTTGTTGAGAGGTCCCGATATGCCGCGGATGACGATGTAGGCGGCCGTCATGGCAAGGAAGAACAGAACGATGCTGCCGGAGAGCGCGGTGAGGATCGTGCTGTTTATCTGAGCATCGAGATCGTCCATGTAGACGCCGGTGACGACGACGACCTTCCAGGGATCGAAGGCTTGGCCATAGGCCGTCTTGCGGTAATCGCCGGCCGGCTGGCCAGGTTTGACCGTGGAATAATATTCGACGAGACCGCCGCCCTGCTGCCCGAGCTTGACCAGCTCATCGCGATAGAGCTTGCCTTTGCTGTCCGGCTGGCCCTTGTTGATCTGCCCGACTTTCGAGGCGTCGTAGTGGAATACCATCTGGACGTCGTAGCTATAACCGAAGAAATAGCCGTCCGGATCGTATTTCATCCCGTTGACGGTGGCGTAGGCCTGCTTCTGGGCATCCTCGAGCGTCATTTCGCCCGCGGTTACCTTGGCCTGGTAAAGCTTGAGAACCGAGACCGCCGACTGAACCTCGGCGCGGAGCATGTCATAACGCTCCTTGTAGATCGCATCGACCGAGGATCGGATCTGCAGGGAGGTGGCGATCGCAAAGGCGATCATCAGGCCGACGACCAGCAATATGAGCTGCTTCGATATCTTCAAATTTTTCATGACGCCTCGCAACGGGAATGGATAGCTGCATTCCGGTGCGGTTTTCTACCGCCTGTGCGAGCGCGCCAAACAAGACGACGCGTCTACCGCTGCTAAAATAAACATGCTGCGACCGGGTAAGTAACAATTGATGCCCACCCTATAAAAAAGCTTTAACTTTATTGAATGCGATGCGAACTTCCCTCAAAATCAAGGGGTAGAGTTACAAGGCACACCGCCGGATTTTCATCCGCCGGCCTAATATCATGTCGAACTCTCAGCTTGCCCGGCGCATCAAAACAGGAATGCACCCCCGCTGCTCATCGAGGGTGCATTCGTCCACCGGTGGTGGAACCCCAAGCGATCGAAACCTTGATCAGGTAGGGGCAGGGAACTTTTTTAGAAACGCAGCTTAAACTCGGAAACGTTAATCGCTGCTGGTTGTTCCGCCATACCTGCCGCAACGGGCCTGGCGTCGCCGCCAATGACGGCCGCGGTGGTTGCATTCATGTCGATGCCGTCTACCGGCGCCGCTGGCGGCGCGGCCGCAATCATGGATTCAGGCGTCGCCTTGCTGACGAAGACGACGGGCGAGCCGCCCATCCAGCCTTCGGTGCGATAGACCTTCTTTTCGCCGCCGACGTCGCGGACTTCACTTGCCTGGAAAGCGCCGGGCTTCAGCTCCGGCACCGTATAGTCTTTCTTGGTCAGTTCGGCCTGGAGCGGCGGGCAATCGGCACAGCTTTCGGTGACGATGCTGCCTTCAGCGCGCGGCGCAATCTTGCCGACCACTTCTATCGAGGACGCCATCACAGGGCCTGCCATCAGCAGGATTGCCGCACCGAGGAAAATCTGACGCATCAATGCCACTCCGTCTCATCTTGGGAGCGGTATAGCGCAGCTTTGTTTCCATCCCGTCAGGGGAAAGGGTAAAAATTTAAAGAACGGGCCGGTTTATACTCACTCCGAGCCCGTTTCGCGTTCGATCGCCCGCCAGCCGATGTCGCGCCGGCAGAAGCCGTTTTCCCATCTCACCCTGTCGAGCAGCGCGTAGGCGCGGTTCTTGGCCTCGGCGACCGTGCCGCCTGACGCGGTGACGTTCAGCACGCGGCCGCCGGTCGCAACCAGTGCACCGTCTTTCAGACCCGTGCCGGCATGAAACACCTTCTCGCCCTCGCCTGCGTCAGGCACGGAAAGAATCGGCGTGTTCTTCTCGTAGGCGCCGGGATAACCCTTGGAGGCCATGACCACCGTCAGTGCCGGATCGTCGTTCCATTCGGCCTTGACCTGATCGAGCGTGCCATTGGCGGTGGCGAGCAGCAGCGGCAGGAGATCGCTCTTCAACCGCATCATCATCACCTGGCATTCGGGATCGCCGAAGCGGACATTGTATTCGATCAGCTCCGGCCCCTTCTTGGTGATCATCAGCCCGGCGAAAAAGACGCCGGAGAAGGGATGACCGCTCTCGGCCATGCCACGCATCGTCGGCTCGATGATCTCCTTCATGGTCCGCTCAACCATTTCGGCGGTCATGACAGGCGCCGGCGAATAGGCGCCCATGCCGCCGGTATTGACGCCGGTATCGCCCTCGCCCACCCGCTTGTGATCCTGGGCGGTTGCAAGCGGCAGCGCATGTTTGCCATCGCAGAGGCAGAAGAAGCTCGCTTCCTCGCCATCGAGATAGGCTTCGACGACGACTTCGGCGCCGGCAGCGCCAAAGGCGCCCTCGAAACAGTCGTCGACCGCCGCCAGCGCCTCGTCCAGCGTCATCGCAACCGTCACGCCCTTGCCGGCGGCAAGACCATCGGCCTTGACGACGATCGGCGCGCCCTCTGCGCGGATATAGGCTTTGGCCTTCGGTCCATTGTTGAAACGCTGGTAGGCGCCTGTCGGAATGCCGTAGCGGGCGCAGATATCCTTGGTGAAGCCTTTGGAGCCCTCGAGCTGGGCTGCGGCAGCTGAGGGACCGAAAACCACAAGGCCATCGGCGCGCAACCGGTCGGCGAGGCCGGCAACCAGCGGCGCCTCCGGGCCGACAACGACGAAATCGATCGCCTTGTCCTTGCAGAAGGCCGCGACCGCTTCGTGATCCTCGATGTCAACCGGCACGAGGACGGCGTGTTCGGCAATGCCGGGATTGCCGGGTGCGGCGTAGAATTCCGTCATCAACGGCGATTGCGCCAACTTCCAGGCGAGCGCATGCTCGCGTCCGCCCGATCCGATCAACAGAACCTTCATGCGCGACCCTTTCCTTTTCTGTCTGGCGGTTAAGGGCCAAGGGCTAAAAGGTCAAGCGGGAAAGCTTACCAGCCCCCGCCTCCACCGCCTCCGCCGCCGCCTCCCGACGAGCCGCCGCCGGAAAAACCGGAGGAGGAACTCGATGGCGGCGGCGCGGGAATCGTCGACGCGATGGTCGAGGCCATGGACGAGGAAAAGCCGCCGATGCGATCGGAAAAGCTGCCGCTGTTGAAATTGCCGGAATACCAGGTGGGCGCATAGGCAGCAGCCGCGCCGGCAGCGGCCGCCGCAAGCCAGGTTTCGAAAGTGCGCGACCAGGGCTTTTCGACGCCGAGCGCCACCGCATAGGGCAGCAGCGTCTCGAAATGCCGCGGCGACATTTCCGGGGCGCCTGCCGTGTTCATCCGGTCCTTCTCGGCAAGCGTCAGATACTGGCGCAGGCCGTCTATGCCGTCCATCATCTTGGCGCCGAGGGGGGTCGGCGCGCCCATGATGAAGAAATAGAGGATGTTCAACAGCACGATGCCGCCGACGGCAAAGAGCATCGGCGTTTCGTGCAGTTCCACCAGCGAGGAGGCAAGCGCCAGAACCATGGTCGCCAGAATGCTGATGCCGACGAAAACGCCGACGGCGGCGACGATGATGGCGATGATCTTGCCGAACAGTGATTTGCCGCGATGCAACGACCTGACGAGGCCGGCGGCGAACACCGCGACGAAGACCGAGACGGCGCTCGGGATCAGCATCAGCGCGATGGTGTCGGGCGCCAGCGAACCGAAGACGAACAGGATCACCAGGGCCGCGGCGCTGAGCGCGATGCCGCCTGCGGTATAAGCCAGGTTGGAATTGTAATATTTGCCACGATGCTCCTTCTCGATCGCCGAGCGGAAGGCCTGGCCGACCGATTTCACCCGCTCGCCATTCGCCTTGTCGATCGTCAGCGTCGAACCGGCACCGCCGGCAACCTTCAGCAGTTCGATTTCGCCGGCCTGGAATTTCTCCTTGCCGAGCGGTTTGCCGGTGCCTTGGATGACGATCGAATTCTTCAGGTCTTCGAGCTTGACGTAGCCGCGGACGGCAAGATTGAGCGCGGTGGCGGACAGCGCCGTCCAGCCCTCGCCGGAGAAGCCCTTATTGTCGATATAGTTGACCAGCGCCGGCGAGATACCATCAGGCGCGTCCCAGCGCGGCACGACGACGCCACGGGCGGGATCGCGGCCGACCTTCAGCCAGGAGCGCGTGTAATAGGCGAAAACGAGGATCAGGCCGCCGAAGCCGATGAAATAATTGCGGTTGTCCTTCAACCACCAGGTGCTTTCCATATCCGCGCTCGGCGGATCGATCGAACCCTTCGGCAAGCGGATCGCGAAGGTCAGGCCTTCGTGGGCATCAAGCGGCGCGGTGGTGGAAAAGGCCAGGCCAGCGCCGGTTTCGCTGACGCGGGCATTCTTTTCCGTCGCACCTTGGGGGCCGGTGAAGAAGGCCGTCTCCGTCGCGCCGACGCCGGGCGGCAGCTTCACCGTCGCGGTGGCCAAGCGGATCGGGAAGATCCAGCCATTGCCGGTGACGTTCCAATAGAGTTCGTCGTGATCGTCGAAATAGCGGATCTGGCGATTGGTCCTGTAGGTGAAGACGTATCGATGACGGCCCGGCGTCACGGTCACGTCGGCAGAACCGGCATAGATGCGGATGCCGCCTGATATCGATTCGGTGTGCCAGGGCTCGTTATCGCCATCGCGCTGGACCGACACCATATCGAAATCGACGCTGCGACGGCGGCCCGCGGCATCGGTGAAATAGAGCGGGAAATCACGGAAGATGCCGTGGTTGATCTGATTGCCTTCCGCGATGACGGTGATCGTTTCCGTCACCGTCATCGCGCCACTTTTTTCGAGCGCGATGTCGGAGGCAAAACTGTCGATCACCTCGGCGGCAAAGGCCGCCGGGGCGGCGAGCATCAACAGCAGTGCAAAGCAAAATCCGAAAAACCGACGCCCCATCCCTGTCTCCCGCCGGCAGCCTCGGCTGCGCGTTTCGTCAATCGTTGTCCTGATAGGTCACGCCGAGTGCCGCCAGCGTCCGCCAATAGGCGGGGAAGGTCTTGCCGACGCAATCGGGATCGAGAATGGTGATGCCGTCGATCTTCAGCCCGGCGAGCGCAAAACTCATGGCGATGCGATGATCGGCGAAGCTGTCGATATCCGCCGGCAGACGCTTGCCGGCAAGTGCGGGATCCGACTGCACGATCAGATCGTCGCCGTCTTCGCGGGCGAGCCCTGAAACAATGCGGTTGAGGCCGGTCGAGAGCGCCCGGATGCGGTCGCATTCCTTGACGCGCAGATTGGCGATGCCGACGAAGCGAACCGGCGTCTCGTTGAAGGCGGCAAGCACGGCAAGCGTCGGAACGGCATCCTGCATCTGCGAGCCGTCGATCTCTGCCGGCAGATGCGGGAATTTGGCGATGATGTCATAGGCGCGCGCATCGGGCTGCGAGAAGGTATCGGAGGGAACACCGAGATCGATCGCGCCGCCGGTGAGAACCTCGGCCGCCCAGAGATAGGTCGCGGCCGAGGCATCGGGCTCGACGATGAAATCGGCAGCGCGGTAGCCGGTCGGCTCGACACGCCAGGTGACCGGGCTGGTCTTCTCGACCTTGGCGCCGAAGGCCTTCATCGCCGCCGTGGTCAGATCGATATAGCCAAGCGCGCCGATGTCCTCGCCGACGAGCTCGATATCGACCGGCCGGTCGCCGCCGGCCGCCATCATCAGCAGCGCGGAGACATACTGGCTGGACAGGCCGCCATCGATTCGGATGCGGTCGGCCTGGAAGCGGCCGGTGCCCTTGACGGTGACCGGCGGGCAGCCGGTCTCGGCGGTCGCATCGATGCCGAGCGTGCGCATCGCCTCGACCAGTGGGCCGATCGGGCGCTTGCGCATATGTTCGTCGCCATCGACGATGACGGTGCCGTCGACCAGAGCCGCGGCCGCTGTCAGGAAGCGTGTCGCCGTGCCGGCATTGCCGAGGAAGACCGGCGCCTTCGGCGGCAGCAGCCTGCCGCTGCCGGTGACGACGAAGCTGGTATCGTCAGGCTCGTCGATCGCGACACCCATGGCACGCAGCGCTTCGGCCATATACCGCGTATCATCGCTCTTCAGAGCCCCGGTCAGCCGGCTGGTGCCCTTCGCAAGGCCGGCGAGCAGCAGGGCGCGATTGGTGATCGACTTGGAGCCCGGCGGCATGGCGCGGCCGGAAAGCGGCTTGCCAGGCGGGATGATCGTGAGTTTGGCTGTGCGTGTCATGCTGTTTCTTCCGTCCATGGGGCGACCTTAAAGCGCGAAATGCTCTAGCCGGCCGCAAATCTGCCCTTGCTCTTAATCGCTTTCCGGCAAAGGCAAAATGCCGGATCGTCAGAATTTCACGGTGGGGACGGCGCGATCGGCCTCGTTGGTGATTTCGAAATATTCCCGTTTCGAAAATCCGAACTGGCCGGCGACGAGATTGGACGGGAAGCTTTCGACCTTGACGTTCAGGTCGCGGGCGGCACCGTTGTAGTAACGCCGCGCCATCTGCAACTCGCCTTCCATGGTTTCCAGCGAAGCCTGGAGCTCGGCAAAATTCTGGTTGGCCTTGAGATCGGGATAGGCCTCGGCGAGCGCGATGACACGACCGAGCGCCTGGCCGAGCAGGCCTTCCGCCTGCGCCCTGCCGGCGACATCGCCTGATGGAACGGCCTGCGCCTTGTTGCGGAGCTCAACCACCTCTTCGAGCGTCGACTTTTCATGGGCGGCATAGCCCTTGACCGTCTCGATCAGGTTCGGGATCAGATCGGCGCGGCGCTTGAGCTGGACGTCGATGCCCGACCAAGCCTCTTCCGCCATCTGCCGCGCGCGAACCAGGCCGTTGTAGATGAAGATGAGATAGAGCGCGACCAGAACGATGACGCCAAGCGCAATAAACATCGCGAATTCCCCCGCAGCGAAGTAATGTCCGCGCGGAGACTACGCGGGTTTGCCGGCTGCCGTCAAACGCCGATATCCGCGACGATTCGGGGTGCCCGACCAGCCGTCGATATCGACGATACGGCTGGCAGGCTGTTGCGTTACGCCGCCTCTTTGCCCAGGTTGACGCCGCCGGCATCGGTCAGCAGGAAGGCTTCACCACAGGCCTTTGCGAGCGTGCGAACGCGCAGGATATAGCTCTGGCGCTCGGTGACCGAAATGACGCCGCGGGCATCGAGCAGGTTGAAGACATGGCTTGCCTTGATGCACTGGTCATAGGCCGGGAAGACGCATTTGTGCAGGCGCTGGTTGGCGTTGTCGCCCGGCGCGCCGGCATCGAGCAGCGCCCGGCATTCCTTTTCGGCATCGACGAAATGGCGATGCAGCATCTCGGTATTGGCGAACTCGAAATTATGACGCGAATATTCCTGCTCGGCCTGCAGGAAGACGTCGCCATAGCTGATCTTCTCGTCGCCGTCGCGGCCGTTGAAGTTCAGATCGTAGACATTGTCGACGCCCTGGACATACATGGCGAGGCGTTCGAGACCATAGGTGAGTTCGCCGGCGACGGGCGAGCATTCGATGCCGCAGACCTGCTGGAAATAGGTGAACTGCGAGACTTCCATGCCGTCGCACCAGCATTCCCAGCCGAGGCCCCAGGCGCCGAGCGTCGGGCTTTCCCAGTCGTCCTCGACGAAACGGATGTCATGCAGCAGCGGATCGAGGCCGATCGCCGCCAGCGAGCCGAGATAAAGCTCCTGCAGATTTGCAGGGTTCGGCTTCAGGATGACCTGATATTGGTAGTAATGCTGCAGCCGGTTCGGGTTTTCGCCATAGCGGCCGTCGGACGGGCGGCGGGACGGCTGAACGTAAGCCGCCTTCCATGGCTTGGGGCCGAGGGCGCGCAGCGTGGTGGCCGGGTGGAAGGTGCCGGCGCCGACTTCCATGTCGTAGGGCTGCAGCACCGCGCAACCCTTGTCCGCCCAATAGCTATGCAGGGTCAGGATCAGCGCCTGGAAAGAGCGCTTCGGGTTCATATGGTCTGGAATAGCTGACATCGAACGGCACCGATTGCTGGGGAATTATCGGCGCGACAGGTGCCATGGAGGGCGGCGGGGGTCAAGACTTTTGCAGCGATGAAGAGGCGTCGAATGCCGATGGGGAAGAGGAAATCCGCTGCCCCTCCCCCTCACCAACCGGGTGAGCGGCAGTGCGTGGCGACGCCTCTTATTCGCCCTCGCGCTTCAGCCGGTATTCTCCCGTTGTCGGGTCCTTGACCAGCGTGCCGATTGCGCCGGTCTGGCGCTCCTTTTCAGCGCGGCGCGACTTTTCGGCGAGCTTACGGGCATCGGAGACGAAGCGTCGGTAGAGCCACCAGGCTGAGAAAACCAGAATCAGGATGGTAATTAGTTGCGGCATGCCCCTCTCTTGCTCCCTTCAAAGCCCGAAACGACTCCACAATGCTCTCTCTTCCGCCGCTTCGACAAGCCCCGTYGCGAGACCGGATGCAGCRCCTTCGARYGAGACCGGCGAYACRCCKGGAATCCGGCGRCCGAACAGGCCGCGGCCGGCGGTGACGAGCTCCAGCTTGGTCTTCTGGCCGTAGCGCCTTTTCAGYTCCTGGCGCATGTCGCCGAGGCCRTCGATSAGGCCGAGYTCSAGGCCGCGCGTGCCGCTCCAGAACAGGCCGGAAAACACCGCCGCATCRTCCCTCAGCTTGCCGGCGCGACGTTCGCGCACCATKGAGATGAAGACCTGATGGATTTCGAGCTGCAGGCTCTTCAGRTACTCGATRTCCTTTTCCTTTTCCGGCTGGAAAGGATCGAGGATCACCTTGTTTTCGCCCGCCGTATAGACGCGGCGTTCGACGCCGATYTTCTTCAGSAGTTCGGGAAARCCGAARCCGCCGGAGACGACGCCGATCGAGCCGACGATGGAGGTRGCRTCGGCRATGATCTCGTCGCCGGCMAGSGCGATCATGTAACCGCCSGAGGCGGCGACATCCTCRACGAAGACCAGMACCTTCTTCTGCTTCTCGCGAGCGAGCTCGCGAATGCGGGTGAAGATCAGGCGCGACTGGACGGGCGAGCCGCCCGGCGAATTGATGGAGATGGCGACCGCCGGCGCGTCCTTCATGGCGAAGGCTTTTTCCAGAACCGGAGAGACATTGGCGAGATTGAGGGTCGGCCTGAACTGGCCGCCGCCGCTGATGATCGCCCCCTGCAGCCGGACGACCGGGATGGTGATGCCGTCCTTGCGGAACCGTTTCGGCAGCAGTTTTCTCAAGAATCCGGCCATTTCCCATCCTTCGCTTCGGGTCGCACGATCGCAGTTTACGATCGGCATCCATGTATGCGCTGGAACGGCAAACGCAATGGCCGCGTTCCTGAAAATAGCAGGTTTGATTTTTGTTGTTGCGAATGACTTGCATTATCATTCTAATTCGTCATAGTGCCCTGACGATAAAACAGGTGGAAATCGCATGGACGTCCTCAATCCGAATGCAAAGAGCGGCTGGCGGCACGAACGCGGAGAGGGATCGCTCTCCGATGTCTACCGCACCGTCGGAACCGGGCGTCACAGCTCGAGGTGGCGCAGGGCAGCAGCCTTCGCCGGGCCGGGCTACATGGTCGCCGTCGGTTACATGGACCCGGGCAACTGGGCGACCTCGCTCGCCGGCGGCTCGAAATTCGGATACGCACTGCTCACCGTCGCACTGCTTTCCAACCTGATGGCGATCGTGCTGCAAGCGCTCTGCGCCCGCCTGGCGATCGCTTCCGGGCGCGATCTTGCGCAGGCTTGCCGCGACGCTTTTCCGAGATATGTCTCGGTACCGCTCTGGGCCCTTGCGGAAATCGCCATCATTGCCACCGATATCGCCGAGGTGATCGGCACGGCGATCGGCCTCAATCTGTTGATGGGCATCCCACTGGAACTCGGCGTGCTGATCACCGCGCTCGACGTCTTCGTGATCCTCTTCCTGCAAAAGCTCGGCTTCCGCTGGGTGGAGGCCTTCATCATCGCGATGCTCGGCGTCATCGCGGTCTGCTTCGGCGTGCAGATCCTGCTTGCCGACCCACAGTGGGGCGCCGTCCTCACCGGCTTCTTCCCGACCACCGACATCGTCACCAATCCGGAGATGCTCTATCTGGCGCTCGGCATTCTCGGCGCGACCGTCATGCCGCACAATCTCTACCTTCACTCCGGCATCGTGCAGACGCGGGCCTACGGCCATACTGTTCCCGAAAAGAAGGAGGCGCTGACCTTTGCGACGATCGACTCGACGGTCGCGCTRTGTTTCGCGCTTCTGATCAACGCCTCGATCCTCATCCTTGCGGCGGCCGCCTTCAATGCGCACGGCAAGACCGACGTCGTCGAACTCGGCGAGGCCCATTCACTGCTGTCGCCGCTGCTCGGCCTCGCTATCGCGCCGACGCTCTTCGGCATCGCGCTTCTCTGCTGCGGCCTCAACTCGACGGTGACGGCAACGCTTGCCGGCCAGATCGTCATGGAAGGCTTCCTGAAGATCCGGCTGAAGCCCTGGATACGCCGGCTGATCACCCGCGCCATCGCCATCGTGCCGGCGGCGATCGTCACCATCTGGTACGGCGACCAGGGCACGGCGCAGCTTTTGATCCTCACCCAGGTGGTGCTCAGCCTGCAGCTTTCTTTCGCCGTCTTCCCGCTTGTCATGTTCACCGCCAGCAAGGCGAAGATGGGCGAACTGGTGGCGCCCCGCTGGCTGAGCGGCATCGCCTATCTGATCGCGGTCGTCATCGCCGGGCTGAACGTCAAGCTGCTCTTCGACTTTGTCACCGGCTAAAGCGTGAACTTACCACTCTAAAGCCTGGCGTAGGCCGCCCGGCCATTGTTGAAAACATCGACGAGAGGGGAGAACTTGTGGCTCCCCTCTTCGTGCATGATCAGAGGGGCGCGCAGCGACAGCCGCGCCCGCGATCCCTTGATACCAGTCACCAGGATACGGACGGCGTTTTCGCCCGGACGCGGGTGGATAGCGGTGATCTCGATGCCGCCGAAGCGCCGGCCGCAGGCGGCAACGATCTCGGCGATCGACTGAGGCCTGGCGATCAGCGACAATTGCCCGCCTGGGATCATGATCGCGCCAGCCGTGCGGATCCAGCTTTCGAACAGGCCGTCGGTCATCGCATGGGCTTCGGCCTTCAGCGCATCCGGCGTGCGCCGGTCGCCGGCGTCGTTGAAGGGCGGGTTCATGATGACGTGGTGGAAGCTCTCATCGGTGAGTCCGGCATCGTTGCGCGCCTTGGCGGTCAGCGTCACATCGGCCTCGACGACGCTGACGCGGCCGGCGACATGGGCATTGTCGGGCAAGAGAATGCTGCGGCGGGCATAATCGGCCATCTCGGCTGAGCGCTCGAAGAGCACCACTTGCGTATCGGCAAGCCGCGAGGCGACGGCAAGGCCGGCAGCACCGGCGCCGGCGCCGAGATCGGCAACCCTGACCGGGCGATCGTCGGCGACCAGAGCCGCAAGCAGCATCGCATCCATGCCGGAGCGATGGCCCCTGCCCTTCGGCTGCACCACCTGAAAGGCGCCGCGATGAAAGGCATCGATGGTGTCAGCGGTTTCCCCGGTCATCGGAGCTCACTTCCGCTCGCGCAACTCGCCGCCGAGACCGGCATCGGTGAGGATGCGGCGCGCCTGATCGGCCATCTCCTCATCCACCAGCAGGCGACGCGACAGCATGCCGAGCGAGCCTTCCAGCACGCTCATGCCCTGGTCGGCGATGAAGCAGTGAATTCCGGCATCCTTCATCAAACTCTCGGCATAAGAGAGCAGAACGGGGTCGTTGGCGCGGATAAGCTCATGCATTTGCCGTCGTTTTCCTTCCAATTTCGCTCAGCGCGACAATTCACCCCTTGCCGCGTCCATCGCCCCTTTCTATTGTCAGGTGCAAAGAATGAACAGGAGTCCGGGTCGTTGGGCGTGGTCATACCGCTTGAAGAAAGCAAAAACAAACTGGCATCCATCAAGCCATTGGTCGATCTCACCAGGGCGGACATGGAGCGAGTGAACCAGCTCATTCTGTCCAAGGCCGGCTCCGACGTGCAGATGATCCCCGAAGTGGCAAACCATCTGATCTCGTCCGGCGGCAAGCGGCTGCGGCCGATGCTGACGCTGGCTTCCGCCTCGCTGTTCGACTACAGGGGCGAAAACCACGTCAAGCTCGCCACATCGGTCGAGTTCATGCACACGGCGACGCTGCTGCATGACGACGTCGTCGACGAAAGCGATCTGCGCCGCAGCAAGCCGACGGCGCGGATGATCTGGGGCAACCAGGCAAGCGTGCTGGTCGGTGACTTCCTGCTCGGCCAGGCCTTCCGCATGATGGTCGATGTCGGCTCGCTCGATGCGCTCGACGTCTTGTCTTCCGCCGCCTGCGTGATTGCCGAAGGCGAAGTGCTGCAGCTTTCGGTCGCCAAGAACATGGAGACGACCGAAGACGATTATCTCTCCGTCATTCGCGCCAAGACGGCCGCCCTCTTTGCTGCCGCCGCCGAAGTCGGGCCGATCGTCGCAGAGGCCGGCCGCTCCGGCCGCAATGCGCTGAAATCCTACGGTATGAATCTGGGGCTCGCCTTCCAGCTCGTCGACGACGCGCTCGACTACGGCGGCAAGGCTGCCGATCTCGGCAAGAATGTCGGCGACGATTTCCGCGAGGGCAAGATCACCCTCCCTGTTATTCTCGCCTATCGCCGCGGCACCGAGGACGAGCGCGCATTCTGGCGCGATGCGATTGAAGCCGGCAACAGCACCGACGCCAACCTCGAAAAAGCGCTGGGGCTGATCACCAAATATGGCACGCTCAGCGACACGATCGGCCGCGCGATCCATTATGGCACGATCGCGCGAGACGCGCTTGCGCCGCTTCCGGATACGGTGTGGAAATCCGCCCTGATGGAAGTGATCGACTTCTGCATCGAGCGCGTCAATTGATCAAACGTCCTTGATCGCAGGCTGATTTTCTTGCGGCGCCGCTTCAAAAAAGCCATCCTGTTATGAATCAGTGATCGCAACTTGTTTTGCGGCCGGCACCATTGTCGGGACGCTGTCGAAGAAAGGTTTCCTAATGCGGCAGAGACTTGCCATCCGTCTTCTTACGAGCGCAGCGCTTGCAGCTGTCCTTTCGCTGGGCAGTGTCGGCGGCGTGAACGCCGAGGATGCGGCCAAGGCAGACGATGCCGGCACGGCCGCTCACTTTGATGCCGATAGCGTTACCAGCTTCTCAGGCGCCTTCCTTGCCGCGCGCACGGCCGATGTCGATCATGACTACGAAACGGCGATCGAGCTCTACAAGAAGGCGCTGCAGATCGAGCCCGGCAATCCCGAGATTCGCCAGCGGCTGATGATCTCGCTGCTGCTCAATGGCGACATCAAGGAGGGCGTCAAATACGCCAACGACCTGAAGGGCGATCCTTCCGTCGAGCGCATCACCACGATTGTGCGCGGCATGGATGCCGTGCGCCGCGACGACTACAAGACCGCCGAGTCCATCCTGAAATATAAGGGGCCGAACGATCTCGACCGGATGATGAACGACCTGCTGCTCGCCTGGGCGCGTGTCGGCGCCGGCCGCGGCAAGGAAGCGCTCGCCATGGTCGAGAAGATGAAGGGGCCGGACTGGTTCCGCATCTTCCAGAATTACAATGCCGGCGCGATCGCCATCGCCATCGGCGACGTGAAATCCGCCCGCCAGCATCTGAACGATGCCGTGCTCGACAAGGAAGGCGGAGCGACGGCGCCCGATACCTTCATGCGCGCGGTTATGGCTCTTGCCCGCCTCGAAGCAACACAAGGCAACAAGCAGAAGGCGCTCGACGCCGTTTCCGTCGGCGACAACCTGCTGCCGAACTATGCGCCGCTGAATGCGCTGCGCGACAGCGTCGAAAAGAACGAGAAGCAGGAACAGCAGGTCAAGACGGCCGAAGAAGGGGCTGCCGGCGTGCTCTTCTCCGTCGGTGGCGCGCTGAACCGCGACGGCGCCGAGGATATCGTCTCGCTTTACCTGCAGACGGCCAATGCGCTCGATCCGAACAGCGCCGATACGCTGGTGCTGCTCGGCGGCATTGCCGAGAAGCAGAACCAGATGGACCGCGCCATCGCGCTCTACAAGAAGGTACCGGAGAATTCACCGATGCGGCGCATCTCCGAGCTGCAGCTCGGCCTTGCCCTTGCCCAGGGCGGCAAGGTGGATGAGGCGCGCAAGCACCTGCAGGCGCTGATCGCCTCCGACCCGAAGGACATCCGCAGTTACCTCGCCTATGGCAGCGTCCTTTCCGACGCCAAGGACTACCAGGCGATGGCCACCAATTACGACAAGGCCGTCGATGCGATCGGCCCCATCCCCGGCCGCGCCAACTGGAGCGTCTTCTTCCAACGCGGCATCGCCTATGAGCGGCTGAAGAAGTGGGACCAGGCGGAACCGAACTTCCGCAAGGCGCTGGAGCTCAATCCCGACCAGCCGCAGGTGCTGAACTATCTCGGTTATTCCTGGATCGACATGAACCGGAACCTCGACGAAGGTCTCGGCATGATCAAGAAGGCCGTCGATCTTCGCCCTGACGATGGTTACATCATCGATTCGCTCGGCTGGGCCTATTTCCGCCTCAACCGCTTCGACGATGCCGTCGACGAGCTGGAACGGGCCGCACAGATCAAGGCCGGCGACGCGACGATCAACGACCATCTCGGCGATGCCTACTGGCGCGTCGGGCGCAAGCTCGAGGCTGTCTACCAGTGGAACCGGGCGCTCAGCTCGGAGCCTGAAGCCGCCGAAATTCCGAAGATCAAGGACAAGGTCGCCAACGGCCTGCCTCCCGCCAGCGACGATGCCAAGGCGGCCGACAAGAAGCAGCCGGATCCGGCACCCGTCATCCCGCCGCCGGTCGACAAGAAATCCTGAAGAGGGCCTTGAAGAGGGCTTGGCCGCTTCGAGATCAAAGAAGTAGAGCATGATGTCGTCCGAAAACCGCTCAGACTTTTCGGCATCATGCTCCAGCATCTCCGAGGAAGCTCGCGCGAAAATCAACCTGGCCCTGCATGTGACGGGCCAGCGGCCGGATGGCTATCATCTGCTCGATATGCTGGTGACCTTCGCAGATCATGGCGACCGGCTGGACTTCATGCCGTCGCCGACCGACGAATTTACCCTGTCTGGCCGTTTCGGCGAAACACTTGCCGGCGACGGCGGCACCAACCTGGTGCTGAAGGCGCGCGATCTCCTGCGCGAGGCGATCGGTCCCCTCGCCTTTCCCGTCCGTATCCAGCTCGAAAAGAATCTGCCGGTTGCCTCCGGCATCGGCGGCGGCTCGGCCGATGCGGCCGCGACGCTGCGTGGGCTGATGCGGCTCTGGGGCACGAGCTTGCCCGAGGAGGCGCTCGCAGCTCTGGCCCTGAAACTCGGCGCCGACGTGCCGATGTGCCTTGCGAGCCGGCCGCTGATTGCCCGCGGCATCGGCGAAAAGATCGAACCCGTGCCGGAGCTGCCCGTCCTTGCCATGCTGCTCGCCAATCCGCTGAAGGGCGTCTCGACGCCCGAGGTTTTCCGCCGGCTGGCGACAAAGAACAATCCGGCCCTGGGCCTGCCACCGAGCCGGCCTCAGGCTGCCGACTGGCTCGCGGCGATTGCCGCTGCCCGCAACGACCTGGAGCCGCCGGCGCGCGAACTCGTGCCGGAGATTGCGGCGATCTCGGCGATGCTGCAGGCTCACGGCGCGCTTTTGACCCGCATGTCCGGTTCCGGCGCCACCTGTTTCGGCATCTTTGCGACCATGGCTGCTGCCGAAGATGCGGCGGCAGCTCTTCACGACGAGCGGCCTGACTGGTATTTCCAGGCGACGGAAACGGTTTCGGGAGGCGCATGATGGCAGGTCTGGACGAAAAGCGGCCCTTCATCGCGGTCGGCATTGCGGTTCTGACGATCTCGGATACCCGCACGCCGGAGACAGACAAGTCAGGCGACACGCTGGCGGCGCGGATTACAGAGGCGGGCCATAGGTTGGTCGACCGGGGGATCGTGCCTGATGATCGCGCGGAGATTGCCGCGCGGGTGAAGGCCTGGACTGACAGAGAAGACATAGACGTGGTCATCACCACCGGCGGCACCGGCTTTACCGGCCGCGACGTGACACCCGAGGCGCTGGAGCCTTTGTTTGAAAAGCGGATGGACGGTTTTTCCGCCATCTTCCACCGGATCTCCTACGAGAAGATCGGCACGGCGACGATCCAGTCGCGCGCCACGGCAGGTGTTGCCAACTCCACGTTCATCTTCGTGCTGCCGGGCTCGCCCGGTGCCTGCCGGGATGCCTGGGACGGCATTCTGAAAGGACAGCTCGACTACCGCAGCGCGCCGTGCAATTTCGTCGAGATCATGCCGCGTCTGGACGAACACCTGAAACGCGGCGCGACGAAGTAGGGCATGGTTGCCCCTGGCGAACCAGGGGCATTCACTATGTGGCCAGGCCCGGCAAGACGGGCATGGTGTCCCAGCTATCACCCGACAGCAGAACGCAGCTTATGCCGTGAACATCCGTGACGATGAGGGTCCAGGTGCCGCTTTCGGCGGCATAGACCTCAAGAATGGCGTTCTCGTTGATCAGTCCGACTGCCGTGAGCTTTTCGGCGAAGTTTTTGTCCAGGAAATTGACGATTTCGGGTCGGCCTGCGCAACTGCGCATCATCTGCGATGCTGCCGAATGCGGATGCGCGATCACCAATGTCGGCAATATGACGGCTATGAGGCCGTAGATCATACTGCGTACCATGACGCACCTCCTTTCGCCGGAAACCCGGCAGAAGAGGAGATTTTCGCTGACCTGTTCTGCCGATCACCGGCATTCCATGGCCATTCCGTTGCGAAGCGAGGCGCTTCGACGGCGCCATGTTCGAATTATAGCGCGAAATCCTATTGGGCGCCATCTTTTGCTCATGGAGAGGTTTGCGGCACTTACCGTGCAGCGCGGGCAACCCAGGACGGAATCAGTTCGCTCGCGAGTTTGCGCGGCTTCTGGCCCTTGACGAATTCGGTAAGCCGCATCCCGCTTTTGGCGATGGCGAGCGCCTGCTTCTTCGGCAGGAGAAAGCCGAGTTCCAGCGGCGGCACGGCACGGCCGACACGCTGGAAGAACGGGCGCCTGTAACCACGCGAGGCGGTGAAGCGCGCCGGCAGCTTGTTCAATGCGACATATTCGGCGATCTCATCGATCCAGCCGGCCTGAGGTCTCGCGCCTGGCTCGACGAAGAGCAGCCATTCGCCGCGGGCGGAGCGGACGATGTCCTTGATATCCCATTGCGAATGGAAGCGGCAACCGGCGGCGTCGGCCACCCGCGAGGTGCCGTCGCGCGAGCCGTGATCGAGCACGACCACATCGCTCACCAGCCCCTCCACCGCGCCTGCCACCAATACCGATAAGGTCTGCGCCAGCTCAGATTCCTGATCCTGACATTCGAGAACAACCGTCAACATTGACCATTTATAATGCGCCGCACAAATTTTTGCCAGCACCGTTTTCCTCATTTTGTTCTTGCATTGTTCTTGTTTTACAGATAGGAATTTAATCAGCAGAACGGGCGGAGGCGATGGCTTTCCGCCACGGGAGAATCCGATGAGAGAGCAGTCCCTGGCAGGGCAGGCCGCATTCGCGCCTGCCAATACGGCAGATATTGCCGATGCGATGATCGTTTCCTCCGGTCTGAGAGTCGAGGTCGATCGGCGGCGTGGACGTGGGGCGGGGCTGAACCCGACAGGTCGGTTCGAGGCGCTGCAGCGGGAGACCGTCGACGATGGCTGGCAGACGTGGGAAGAGCTGCCGCCCTTCAAGACAGAAGTGCAGGTCGAGAAGCCGCGCACGGCAATCACCMGCAACGAATCGCCGGACATTCCCTTCGACCGCTCGATCAATCCCTATCGCGGCTGCGAGCACGGCTGCATCTATTGTTTCGCCCGGCCGACACACGCCTATATGGGGCTTTCTGCAGGGCTCGATTTCGAGACGAAGCTCTTTGCCAAGCCCGATGCGGCAAAACTCCTGGAGCGGGAACTCGCCAAGCCCGGCTACAAGGTGCGAGTGATCGCGATCGGCACCAATACCGATCCCTATCAGCCGATCGAGAAGGAATGGCGGATCATGCGCGGTATTCTCGAGGTGTTGAACAAGGCGAACCATCCGGTATCGATCGTCACCAAGTCGGCGATGATCCTGCGTGATCTCGACATTCTGCAGGAGATGGCAGCTAAGAACCTGGTGCGCGTCGGCATCTCGGTGACCACGCTGGATCGCAAGCTTGCCCGGACGATGGAGCCGCGTGCCGCCACGCCGCCGCGGCGGCTGGAGACGATCCGCACCCTTGCCGAAGCAGGCGTGCAGACGGCTGTCATGGCCGCCCCGCTCATCCCGGCGCTGAACGACCACGAACTTGAGCGCATCCTCGAATCGGCAAAGGCTGCCGGCGCCGCAGAGGCGAGCTATGTCATCCTCAGGCTGCCGCTCGAGGTCAGCCCGCTGTTTCGCGACTGGTTGCTGCAGCATTACCCTGATCGTTACCGGCATGTGATGTCGCTGGTGCGCTCGATGCGCGGCGGCAAGGATTATGATGCCGAATTCGGCAAGCGCATGAAGGGCGCCGGCCCCTATGCCTGGCAGATCGCCCGGCGTTTTGAAATGGCAGCCCGACGTTTCGGCCTGACACGCCGCAGCGTGCCGCTGCGCGACGATCTGTTCGTGCCGCCCGATGGCAGCGGCGTGCAACTGTCGCTGCTCTAACCTTTTGTTTTTACGCAATTCCGGACGGAAAACCGCGCGGCACTTTTCCTGGAATTGCCTCTAACCTTTTACGCAATTCCGGACGGAAAACCGCGCGGCACTTTTCCTGGAATTGCTTCGAGCTTGCGCATCGGCTCTCGAGAAAACCGCCTGTTTTCGAGCCCGAGCGCAATTCCCGCGGATGGCCCTGACCGCCACCATCCGCCGGAGCGTCCCCGGCCGCCGCCCTGATCCGGGGACTTGCGGGCAATCGGGTTGGCGTGCGAGGTTCAGCCGCATGAAACCTCGCACGTCACCCGATTCTCCCCTGCTTTTCGACACGGTTCCGCTCGTGCCGGATTTCCGGCTGGAACTCAAAGCCCGCAAGGCCGGCCACTGGCCGGTTGCCGGTGCCGACGAGGCAGGCCGCGGGCCGCTGGCGGGACCGGTCGTTGCTGCTGCGGTCATCCTTGATCCCCGGCGCATCCCTGAGGGTCTGAACGATTCCAAGCAGCTTTCGGCGCAACGGCGCGAGGAACTGTTCGTACAGATCCTGGCGACGGCGACCGTCTCCATCGCCTCCTCCAGCTCGACGCGCATCGACGAGACGGATATCCGCAAGGCAAGCCTCGACGCCATGCGCCGGGCCATCTGCAGCCTCGCCATTCCGGCAAGCTACGTGCTGACCGACGGGCTGGATGTGCCGCCCGGCCTTGATTGCCCCGGGCAGGCCGTGGTCAAGGGTGATGCCCGCTCGGTCTCGATCGCCGCCGCCTCGATCGTCGCCAAGGTGACGCGCGACCGGATGATGGCACGAGCGCATAATGTATTTCCGGATTACGGTTTTGCCGCGCATGTTGGCTACGGCACGGCGCAGCACCGCGCCGGCATCGAGAGGCACGGCCCCTGTTCCCTGCACCGGATGAGCTTCAGGCCGTTGCGAAAGGTCGAGGACGGTCCTGAGACGGACGAGCTGCTTTCCGAATAGGCCATTCAAAAAAAGCCAAGCAGAGGAAAAAACCGCTCAAACGAAAAGGCCGGGACATGCCCGGCCTTTCCTCTCAATCTTTTTCGAAGCGCTCAGTTGAGCCGCGTCTTGACCTGGCCGACGGCATTGCCGAAGAGCTCGGACTGAACCTTGGCATCGGCCTGCTTGGCAAGCACGGTTTCTGCGGCGGCGATCGCCAGATCGACAGCAGCGGAACGTACCGCCTTCATCGCTTCGGCCTCGGCCTGCTTGATCTTCTGCTCGGAGAGCGCCGTGCGATTGGTGACGAATTCTTCCGTCTTCTTCTTCGCTTCAGCAGTCAGCATTTGGGCTTCGCGCTCGGCGGCGGCAACGATATGGGCCGCCTCGGCTTCCGCTTCCTTGCGCTTGCGCTGGTATTCGGCGAGCAGGTGCTGGGCCTCTTCGCGCAGACGCTTGGCTTCGGCCAATTCGTTGCGGATCTGGTCGGCGCGGTCGTCGAGCGACCGTGCCATCATACCCGGAACCTTCAGGTAAACGACCAGCGCCAGGAAGAGGACGAGGCCGACAAAGGCGAAGAAAGTCGCGTCAAAGGCAAATTCCATCGATCAAGCCTCCTTCTTGGCAGCCGCGACGGCGGCAGCGACATCGGCCTTGGCAACGGTGCCGCCGATCAACTGATCGACAACGGCAGCCGCCGTTTCCTCGGCAATGGTGCCGACGTCGGCGAAGGCCTTGGCCTTGATCTCGCCGATGCGGAGCTCGGCAGCCTTGATCTTTTCCGACAGGCTCGCCTCGACAGCGCGACGATCCTCTTCGGCCTTGGCCTTGGCGGCGTCGCGGGCGGCGGCGCCGATCGCGTTGGATTTGGCGCGGGCAGCGGCCAGTTCACCTTCATAGGTCCGGACGGCGGCGTCGGCTTCCGCCTTCAGGCGGGCTGCCTCTTCCAGATCCTGGGAAATACGCGTGTGACGCTGATCAAGGATGGCCCCGATGCGCGGCGCGATGACCTTTTGCATGAGCAAATAGAAGACGCCGAACGTGATCACCAGCCAGAGCAGCTGGGACGCGAAGGTCGTCGAATCGAAAGGCGGGAAAGGGCCGCGGGCGTGTTCGCCTTCGGCAACACCAGTCTCGGTATGGACCTCGCCTGCGGCCGGAGCGGCGTGCGCGTCCGTACCCGTCGCTGCCGCCGGTGCTTCCTCAGCGTAAGCCGGGGTCACAAAAAACATGCTCACCTCCAGGTGGACTGCAAATGCAAAGGATCACGGCTTGCGGTCGCAGGCCGTGATCCATCTATTCGCCGATATCAGACGGCGAAGAGGAGGAGGAGAGCGACGAGCAGCGAGAAGATGCCCAGAGCTTCCGTAACGGCGAAGCCGAATACCAGACGGCCGAACTGGCTGTCAGCGGCAGACGGATTGCGCAGAGCGCCGGAGAGGTAGCTGCCGAAAATATTGCCGAGGCCGAGAGCCGTACCGGCCATACCAAAGCAAGCCAGGCCTGCACCGATGTACTTTGCTGCTTCCGCTTCCATGTTGAACTCCTTTGAAATGGTTGTTGCGGCGAATGACTGACGCCCTTTGACGTCGATGTCGTTATCCTTAGTGCCCGCCCGGATGGATTGCGTCGTTGAGGTACATGCAAGTCAGCACCGCAAAGACGTAAGCCTGAAGGAAGGCGACGAGGAACTCGAGACCGGTCAGGGCGACGGTCATGATGAGGGGAAGAACGGCGCCGCCGACACCGACAGCACCAAGGGCTCCGAGCGAGGCGACGAAGCCTGCGAACACTTTCAGCGTGATGTGACCGGCGAGCATGTTCGCAAAAAGACGAACAGAGAGTGAAATCGGACGGGACAGGAAGGAGATGATTTCGATCGTGACGACCAGCGGCAGCAGAACGCCCGGYACGCCCGAGGGCACGAAGACATTCAGGAAGTGGAAGCCGTGCTTATAGAAACCGTAGACGAGAACCGTACCGATAACCAAGAGCGCCAGCGCGAAGGTGACGATGATCTGGCTGGTGACCGTGAAGAAATACGGGAACATGCCGAGCAGGTTCGCCGTCAGAACGAAGGTGAAGAGCGAAAAGACCAGCGGGAAGAACTTCATTCCCTGCTTGCCCGCGCCTTCCTTCAGCATGTTGGCGATAAACTCATAGGACATTTCCGCGACCGACTGCGAACGGCCCGGCACGATGGCGCGGTTCGAGGTCGCGAAATAGAGGAAGCCTACGGCAACGGCAGCCGAAGCGGCCATGAAGAGCGATGCATTGGTGAACGAAAAATCAATTCCGCCGATTTCGATCGGCACAATCTTCTGGATCAGGAACTGATGAGTCGGATCGTTAGACACCGCTTGTTCTCTCTCGTTGGCCCGCAGGACGCGGGGTCATTGCACTGGACCGGAACCGGTCCTTATTTCTTGTCGTCCTTGTCGTCCAGGGGATGGGCCACCACCCCCGCAGAACGCAGCACGTTCAGAACGCCGGCACAAAATCCGAGAAGCAGAAGAACAATCAAACCCCAAGGCGCCGTGCCAACAAAACGGTCGAGGAGATAGCCAAGCAGAGCACCGACGACGATTGCGGAAATGAACTCGCTGGAAAGCTTCATCGCCTGGGCATAACCTTTGCGGCTTACCTCGGCGCGGGCTTCCCTAGCCTCGTCTTCTCCCGTCTCGACGCCCTTGGTCGCGAGTTTCGCTCCCAATTGCGCACGGCGCTTTTCAAGACTTTCCTCGCGGTCGTCCGCCATGGATCTCTCCTCGTCTGCCCGTCGCCCGCACTCCCGCTACCCCGGTCATTCGGACCCCGGACACGAAGGTTGAGACCCTTCCGGCCCGTTCTGAAGTCGCGCGCAACATAGTTTTAGGGATTAGCATAGTCAAGGCGTAGACAGCTTCTGTCCAGCGAGAAAATAATTCTATCAAATCAAAGAGATAAATCGACTCCGGATCGATCGCGCAAATTCGACGGAAAGAATCCGCTTTTCCGGGCCGGAAATCTGCTTGCCCAAGCGATTTATCTCAACTCCAGCCGCCGCCATAGGTGCGATAGAAGACGTGAAGACCGATGCGACCGACCTTTTCCATGGTCTTTGCCCATTTCGGTCTGACATAGACGGCATGATAGTGCGTCGCCGAGCCCACCTGCGGCAGCCAGATCTTGCCTGATGTCACCGCCATCGCCACATCGCGGGCGACTCGCCAGTGATATTCGGAGTTCACCCTGTCCTTGATGCTGTCGCAGGCGAAGGAAAACTGGCAGCGGTTGCGCCAATCCTCGTTCTGGTAGACGACGCCGCAGATGGTCTTCGGATAGGAAGGGTTGCGGACACGGTTGAGGATGACCTGGGCGACGGCCGCCTGGCCCTTCACCGATTCTCCCCGTGCCTCGAAATAGATGCCGGAGGCGAGGCACTGCTGTTCGCGGGCGGAGAAGACGCTCGGCGCCAGCACGCTTGCGGCCCAGGCATGATCGCGCGGGCCGATCTCCGGAACGAAGCGGCCGCTGTCCGGCTCGGCCAGGATGGAATCGAAGGGCGATTGGCGGGCATAGTCAGGTGTTGCCGGCGCATAGGCTGTGGCCAGCACATCGGCCTTGTTGCTGGTGACGAGGCTTGCGAGCATTGCCGGCACGCCATTATCGGTCACAACAGGCTGCGTCTTATAGAAAGATGTGGCGATCTGGATTTCCTTGCCCTGGATCTTCGGCTTGACGAAGGCCGACCTGTCCTTGAGATCGAAGCTCGGGGTGAAGAGCATCTTGGTGCGCTCGAGGATCGAGCCGGCGGAAAAGTCCTTCGGCGGCTGCATCTTCTCGACGGCGACGACGCGGCCCTTCTTGGTGCTGCGATTGACCCGATCCTCGTCCGGCGTGTCCTCGTGGCCCTTGTCCTTGGCGGTAAAAGCGACCTTGCGGCCATCGGGCAGCACCATGCCGGCACCGGCGGAGATCGAACCCGTCACCATCGGCTCGGCGAAGGCGAGTTCGGCCTGGTGGATGGAGCCGGCCGGCGAATTGGTCAGCACCATGCGCCAGTTCTCCCCCTCATGATCGAGGCCGGCGAGCATGGCGGCCAGATCGGCATGAGATGCGACGCTCGGGAAAATCAGCCAGCCGGCAAGACCGAAGATTACGGGCGACACCCAATTCTCGGGAATGAGACGCAGCTTGCTACGGGAAGGGCTCTTTCGACGCAACACGGACTCCGGGCATGGAACGCGGGAACATTCCATTGAAAATCTCGCATTAACCTTGACGTCCGGTTAACAGGCCGTGCCGGAATGTGCCTATGGGCAGCTCAGCACAACCCGAAGGGATGCGTGCTGTCGCAATACCCGCGACTTCTCCCCGTCGACACGGGGAAAAAGGCCGGCGGCGAAGCGCAATCAAATAATAACGTGCGAGCCCAGTTCCACCACACGGTTGGCCGGCAGACGGAAGTAGTCCGAGGGATTGGCAGCGGCGTTGGCGAGGGCGATGTAGAGCCGGTCCTGCCAATAGGGCATGCCCGACTTGGCGTCCGGCACCAGTTTGCGGCGGCCGAGATAGAAGGAGGTCGACATGATGTCGAACTTCAGCCCCGTCTTGCGCAATGTCGCCAAGGCCTGCGAGACGTTCTGCGATTCCATGAAGCCGAACAGCAGCTCGACGCGGGAGAAACGCTCGGAAATCTGCTCGACCTTGTAGCGGTCGTGGCTTGGCACGCGCGGCTTGTTGATCGTGCGGATCGTCAAGATGACGTTGCGATCGTGGAGCACATGGTTGTGCTTGAGATTGTGCAGTAAGGCGGCGGGGGCGGATTCAGGATCGCTGGTCAGGAAGATCGCCGTACCCGGGACCTGGGCCGGCGAATGTTCGCTCTTGCGCTCGATCGAGCTGACGAAGGAGGCGAGCGGAATATCGGTATGGCGGGTCTTCTCCATCAGGATCGCCGTGCCGCGACGCCAGGTCCACATGACGACGGTAAAGGCGGTGGCGATCATGATCGGGATATAGCCGCCGTCGTGGATCTTCAAAAGGTTGGCGCCGAGGAAGATCATTTCGAGCACGACGAGCGGCGCAAGCGCGATCACCGCGACGGGAAGCGACCAGTTCCAGCGGGCGCGGACGAATTCGAAGGCCATGATCGAGGTGACGACCATGGCGCCGGTGACGGAGATGCCATAGGCGGTCGCCAGCGCGTCCGAAGTCTTGAAACTCAGCACCAGGAAGATGACGCCGATGAACAGCACGGCATTGACCGACGGCACGAAGATCTGCCCGGTATTGGTTTCCGAAGTGAAGAGGATTTCCATCCGCGGCAGAAAGCCGAGGTTGATGCCCTGACGCACCATCGAGAAGGCGCCGGTGATGACGGCCTGGCTGGCGATGATCGTCGCAGCGGTCGCCAGGATAACGACCGGCAGCAGCGCCCATTTCGGATACATCAGATAGAAGGGATCGGACATCGTCATCGGATTGCCGAGAACGAGCGCCCCCTGCCCGAGATAGTTCAGCGTCAGCGCCGGGAAAACCAGCAGGAACCAGGCCCACTGGATCGGGCGGCGGCCGAAATGGCCGAGATCGGCATAGAGCGCCTCGGCACCCGTCACCGTCAGGAAGACGGCGCCAAGCACGACGACGCCGTAAAAGCCCTCATGCAACAGGAAGCTGACGGCATAATAGGGATTGAAGGCGGCCAGGATGCCGTAATCGTCCGAGATATGGGAAATGCCGGCGGCAGCCATGACGAGGAACCAGACGGCGGTGATCGGGCCGAAGAACTTCGCGACGGCGCCGGTGCCGCGCGATTGCACGACGAAGAGCAGCGCCAGGATCACCACCGAGATCGGCACGATATATTCCGCGAGGCTGGGTGTGACGAGCTTCAGACCCTCGACGGCCGACAGCACTGAAAGCGCCGGCGTGATCATCGCATCGCCGAGGAAGAGAGCGGCACCCATCAGGCCGAGCAGCATCAGGATGGCGGTATGGCCGTTGGCGGTCTTCATCAGCAGTGCAAGCAGCGACAGCGTGCCGCCCTCGCCGTCGTTGTCGGCGCGCAGCAGGAAGAGCACATATTTGATGGTGACGATGATCGTCAGTGCCCAGATCATCAGCGAGATCAGGCTGATGACTTCAAAACGGGTGACGCCGTCATGGGCCACCGGCTTCAACGCCTCGCGAAAGGCATAGAGCGGGCTGGTACCGATATCGCCGTAGACGACACCGACGGAACCCAGCCCGAGATAGAACAGCTTTCGCGGCGTCATATGGCGTTCGTTCGGATGGCTCTCTTCGGACATGAAGTTGCAACAGGCTCCTTAGAGCCAGCCTTTCCAGCGGAAAAAGAAAAAGGGGATGACGGCGGATATCACCATCAGGGCCAGCGAGTAGGGATAACCCGCGACCCAGGTCAGCTCCGGCATGATCTGAAAGTTCATACCATAGATGGAGGCGACCAATGTCGGCGGCAAGAACACCACCGAGGCAATCGAGAAAATCTTGATGATCGAGTTCTGCTCGATGTTGATGAGACCGAGCGAAGCGTCGAGCAGGAAGGTGATGTTGGCGGCGACGAAGGAAGCATGCTCCGACAGCGACTGGATATCGCGCGAGACGGTGCGGCAGAGCTCCTTCGCCTCGCGGTCCTGCTGGATCGCCGGGATCGTGTGAAAGAACGTCAGCAGGCGGGCAAGCGAACCGAGACTGTCGCGCACCTTGCTGATCATCCGGTGATGGCCGGCAATATCGCGCAGCTTCTCCTCGAGGTAGTTCGAGGGCTTGCGCACCTTCCTTGCCCGGTCGCCGAAGACATGTGTCGACAAGATGTCGAGGCGCGAGACAGAGATTTCGAGGATCTCGGCGGTGCGGTCGACGATCGTCTCCAAGAGCTTGGCGAGAAGGGCGGCACCACTGCGCCAGTTTTCCGGCAGCCGATGGAGCGCGGCGATGAACAGCGCAAAGGATTTGGGATGAGCGTAGCGAATGGTGACCAGGCGGTTTCCGGCCAGGATGAAGGCGACATCGGTCAGGGTCGGTACGTCGGTGTCAGCCTTCCAGAGCAGCGAGGCGGTCATGAAGACGGCGTCGTTTTCGACATAGAGACGGGCAGAAGGCTCGATATCCTTGAGATCGTCGCGGGTCGGAACCTCGATGCCGAGAATTTTTTCGACATAGAGCTCCTCGTCGCGGGTCGGCTCGATCATGTCGATCCAGACGACGTCCTCGGGAAAGGAGGCGGCATGCGACAGATCGCGGATCTCGACCGACTTGCAATTCGAACAGTAAGCGGTAATCACCGGTAGTCTCTCCGGCTGCATCCAACCTCAAAGGCCGGCATGCGCATTGTGCTCAACCGCATCGCAGTTCCCAATCCTTCGATCGACAAGACAACTCCGAACTTGCAGGCGGGCCGCCTCTTCGAAACGAAGACGACCGTCATTGAGCATCTGCAGCAAACGCCATCATGGCGCCGCGGCATATGAAGCAAAGCCGTGAAATAATCAAGACATCTTCCGTGAAGCGCGGCTTTTCACCACGTTTCCCCCACAATTTGGGGTATCCGCCGCGGTGATTCGGCTCGCTCAAGCACCGACGTTATCCCGGAACCGCTGCACACTTCCGGGCGACATGCATTATTCGAAGACGATCGTCGGCGCCGGGCGCTGGGACTGGCCGGCGATCTGCTCCCAGACCTTGGCGGCGATGCCGCGATAGATGCCGGCGACGACGCCGTTCGGCTCGGAGGCGACGAGCGGCGTGCCGGCGTCGGAGGTTTCGCGAATGTTCATCGTCAGCGGCACTTCGCCGAGGAAGGGCACGCCGATGCGCTCGGCCTCCCTGCGGGCGCCGCCATGGCCGAAGATGTCGTAGCGGGTGCCGGTATCAGGAGCGATGAAATAGCTCATATTCTCGACGATGCCGAGCACCGGCACCTCGACCTTGCGGAACATGTTGAGGCCCTTGCGGGCATCGATCAGAGCGAGATCCTGCGGCGTCGAGACGATGACGGCGCCGGCAAGCGGCACCTGCTGGGCCATGGTCAATTGCGCGTCGCCAGTGCCGGGCGGCATGTCGACGACGAGGACATCGAGTTCGCCCCAGGCGACTTCGCGCAGCATCTGCAACAGCGCCGACTGGACCATCGGCCCGCGCCAGATCATCGCCGTCTCCTCATCGACAAGGAAGCCCATCGACATGACCTTGAGGCCATAATTCTCCATCGGATTGATGATGCGGCCGTCGATCTGCGTCGGGCGGCCGGATATCTTCAGCAGTCGCGGCATCGAGGGACCATAGATATCGGCATCGAGAATGCCGACGCGAAGACCGTTGGCGAGCAGCCCGAGCGCGAGATTGACGGCGGTGGTCGACTTGCCAACCCCACCCTTGCCCGAGGCGACGGCAATGATGGCGCCGATGCCAGGCACACCGATCTTGCCGGCGCGCGGCGGCTGTTGAGGGGCGTGGGCCCCGTGATCGTGGCCGGGATGACCGTGCGGCGGGTTCGGCGCAGGGCGGGCAGCCGGAGCGGCGGCGGCCGCCTTCTTGTCCGCGGTCAGTGTGACGAGGGCGCCCTTGACGCCCGGCATTTCTTTGATGACGCGCTCGGCAGCGAGCCGCATCGGCTCAAGCTCCTTGGCGCGGTCGGCCGGAACGGTGATCGAGAAATAAACCTTTCCGTCGGAGATGAAGACGTCGGAGACCATGCCGAGCTCGACGATATCGTGCTCGAGATCCGGTCCACGCACGGTCTTCAGCGTTTCGAGAACCTGTTCCTTGGTGACGTCGGTCATTCCACCCTCACTGCTTTTTCTTGCAGACTACAGCGCCGCGCGTCTTTCAAGACGCGCAAAGGACGCTGTAGCACTTTGAATTGCTGCATGATTTCAGCCTTGATCGAAATCGATCAAGGCTGAAATCATGCAGTAGAGATAGTGGAGACGGAAGCCTTCGCCAAACAAAATCATCGGGAAGAAAATCGATTTGACGGCGTGCCAAAAGAGCGCCGGGGAATTGGCAATCCGTTGCGGCCATCAAGTCCGCCGGGCTTTCGCCCTGATGGCCGCAACGGTCTCCCCGAGAACCGGCGCAATCCGGGGCGAACTAGAGCAAGCCGAGCAAAAGGCCAGTGAAAAGTGAACCGGGAAGAGGAAATCGCAAACAGCTGCGAAAGAAGCGGTGCCAAAACGCAACAACCGCCGCCGACACCGAAGGGCCGGGAGAAAGCGGCATCGGCGTCGGGCAGCGGTGTGTCGGCCGCGCCATTTCCTGGCGCTGGTCTCAAAGTCCCCTCTGGACCTCTCGCAAAAGAGATGCAGAAAGCGTGCCAGATGAAAAATCAGCGCAAAAGCGCTTGGGACAGCCCGCCAACGGGAAGGACTTGCCTATGCGCTGGGCGGCTTCGAAAGCATTCGGTTGTTTTTTGCAACTTATTTGATCAAGCCAATGCGCAGCGCCTTGGCGACGGCCTGGGTGCGGTTCACCGTGTCGAGCTTCTTGGTGGCGCGGTTGAGGTAGTGATTGACCGTGTGCTCGGACAGGGTGAGGATTTCGGCGATTTCGGCACTGGTCTTGCCGGCCGCCGTCCAGTTGAGGCAATCGATCTCGCGGTCGGTCAGCGTGTCGGTGATGCGCGTATCGAGGTTGCGGATCTCGGCAAGCCTGTCGAACACATGGATGGCGATATAGCAGAGTTCGCGCATCTCGGCCGGGCTGAAGGGTTCGCGGTCGCCGGCGAAAGAGACGGCGCCGCGCAGTCCGGAGGGCTCGTGCGTCGGAAAATAGGCGCCGCGCATCATCTTGAAGCGCTCGAACAGGGAGGCGACGAGGATGGACTTGCCGTCGTCCCGCGACCAGTTCTGTCTTGACATGTCGTAGAAGAAGGGCCGCGCAGATGTTCTGAGGCGTCTGAGGACCGGGCTGTTCACCATCAGGCCTTCCTGGTCGTAGAGAGCCAGAAGCTCGGCCGGCCAGCTGGTGATGACAGTGCTGCCCTGAAGATCGAAGGAAGTGATCGGCGGCAGGTTGAGGACCATGAAGGCACGGCTGCGATAGGCTTCCGTCACCCGTTTCATGAAACGGAAAATATCGAACTGGGTCTTCAGGCCCGCTATTTCCTTGATATAATCGTCTTCTTCCGTGGATGTTTGCGACAAGGGTGCCATCACATTTCTTCATCTTCGGCACAGCGGCCGGCAAACCGTTTGCGAAACCTGCCCGCTATGGGTGTTTCGATTGCATCGGGGAACGACGATCGCTGGTTGGAATCGGCTTCAGCGTTGAGCGTTCGGCCGGTGACTGGTTGTAGATTTCGCGGACCGTTCTAGTTGTGGTGATTCGTCGGCAAATCTCAATATCGCGCTCATCATAAGCATGCTCTGCGATTGCGTCCAGCAGCGGGCTGATAGCAATTTTTCTCTCAGCGGCGCGGACCGAGACGGAGGCGCATGCCTTCCATGATCCTCGCAGCCGCCAGTTGAACCGGAACGGCCCATTGGTGCAGAAGTTCCATCGACAACCGATAGGCCGGGCCGGTAATCGAAATACCCCCCATAAAGGTCCGATCCTCCGACCAGACCGGTGCGGCGACGCAGCGGATGCCGGCCTCATGCTCCTCGCGGTCGAAAGCATAGCCCTGATCGGCAATCTCGCGGATTTCAGCAAGCAGCGTTTCGGCCGAGACATGGGTCGAGGCGGTAAAGCTGGTAAAGCTCAGGCCGGCGACGAGATCGACGAGGCTTTCGGCCGGAAGCAGCGAAAGGGCGGCCTTGCCGACGCCGGTGCAATAGCAAGGCGAGGCATTGCCGATCTGAGAATACATGCGCACCGGCTGTCGGCCTTCGACCTTGTCGAGATAGATGATCGACTGGCCTCTCAGAACGCCGAGATGCACCGTCTCGCCGGTTGCCCGCTGCAGATCGGCAAGGTGCGGCTCGGCGATCATGCGGAATTCGTTGCGCGCCCAGCTGCGCGCGGCGAAATCGAGCAGGCGCAGGCCGGGCGCATAACGGCCGTCGCCATCGAGCTCGAGCAGCCCTTCCTCGACCAGATGGCTGAGCTGGCGATGCAGCGTGCCGCGCGGCTGGCCGGCGAGAGCCAGAACATCAGTAAAACGCAGCGGCGCATCCGCATGGGTGACGAGATCGAGCAGAACCATCAGTTTGCCGAGCGTGCCGGTCTCACGTGCCTGTGCTGCGCCGCCGCCGTTTGAATCCATTGCCTCATCCACCCTTGACAGAAAGGCCACTGTAATTCGATAATTCCATATAGTCAAATTAAGTTCCAAATAATGGAACAACGATAAGGTCGGGAGGCGACGGTGACCATGATGCCAGCAGCACAATTTCCCGAGTTCAAAGACCGAGCCGTGCTCGTGACCGGCGGCGGATCGGGCATCGGTGCTGCGATCGTCGAGGGTTTCGCGCGCCAAGGCGCCAAGGTCTCGTTCATCGATATCGCCGAGGCTGCCGGCCGCGAACTCGCCGAAAGGCTGTCGCGAGAGACCACGCATCCGGTCTCCTTTCACCATGCCGATCTGCGCGACATCGAGGCGATCCGGCGCACGGTCGATAGCGTCATTGCCAGCTCAGGGCCGATCCGCGTGCTGGTCAACAATGCCGCCTGGGACGACCGCCATGAATTCGACGCGGTGACCGAGGCCTATTGGGACAACAACCAGGCGGTCAACCTCAAGCATGTGTTCTTCACCTCGCAGGCAGTCGTGCCGTCGATGCGGGTGGCCGGCGGCGGGGCGATCATCAATATGTCGTCGATCGCCTTCAAGCTGAACATGGGCGGCTTTCCCGCCTATGCGGCAGCCAAGGCGGCGGTCGTCGGGCTGACGAAGAGCCTGGCGGGCAGGCTCGGGCCGGAGAACATCCGGGTCAACTGCATTCTGCCCGGCATGGTCGTCACCGAGCGGCAGATGCAGCACTGGCTCAGCGAGGAGAGCATTGCTCGCTCGGTCGAGGACCAGTGCCTGAAGGTCGCGCTCAAACCCGATGCGATCGTCGGTCCCTGCCTGTTTCTTGCATCCGACTGTGCGGCTGGAATGACCGCCCAGTCCCTGATTGTCGATGGAGGCGTTCTGTAATGGCAAATCCCGCTTATGTCGCGGTGGACTGGGGCACCAGCAGCTTCCGCTTGTGGCTGATGGGTAGGGACGGCACCGTCCTTGCCGAACGCCGCAGCGGCGAAGGCATGACGAGCGCGGCAAAGACCGGCTTTTCCGCGGTGCTTACCGGCCATCTCTCAGCCATCGAGGCGCCGGAAAACCTGCCGGTGATCATCTGCGGCATGGCCGGCGCACGGCAGGGCTGGGTCGAGGCCGGTTATATCGACGTGCCGACGCCGCTTGCCTCGATCCTGACCGGGGCGGTCTCCGTACCGGGCGAAAGCCGCGACATCCGCATCCTGCCGGGCCTTGCCCAGCGGGACATGGCGACGCCCGACGTCATGCGCGGCGAAGAAACCCAGCTTCTCGGCGCGCTCGGCCGCGCAAGCTCCGGAGCGCAGGCGGTCTGCATGCCCGGCACGCATTCGAAATGGGTGCATGTGACGGACAGCAAGGTGACCGGCTTTTCGACCTTCATGACCGGCGAGCTGTTCGACGTCATCAGCAAACACACGATCCTTTCGCATGCCGTTGCCGGTGCGGCAGAGCAGCCGGCGGATGCGGCAGCCTTCGAGGCCGCGGTCTCGGCCGCTTTCGCGCGCCCGGCCCTTGCCTCCAACCTGCTGTTTACCGCCCGCTCCGGCCAGCTCCTGCACGGGATTTCTGCCGCTGCCGCGCAAGCCCGGCTTTCCGGCACGCTGATCGGCCTCGAAATCGCCGGCGCGCTGCAAGATGCGGCAAACGGCACCGACATCACCCTCGTCGCCTCAGGGCGCCTGCAGGCGCTCTACGAGCAGGCCTTCAAAACCCTCTCCCTTGCCTTCACCGCCATCGACGCCGACGCCGCCGTGCGCCGCGGGCTTTCGGCTGCCGCCGAAGCCATCTGGCCGAATTGAGAAAGCTGACACGATGAACCGTATCCCCTTCCCTGACATGAAGCGCCCGCTGATCGCCATCCTTCGCGGTATCCGGCCTGACGAGACCGAAAGCGTCGTCGGTGCTCTGATCGAAAATGGCCTGACGGCGATCGAGATCCCGCTCAACTCGCCGGAGCCGTTCAAATCCATCGAGATCGCCGCGAAGATGGCACCGGCCGACGTGCTGATCGGCGCCGGCACGGTGCTGACTGTCGAGGCGGTCGACAGCCTGCATGCGGCCGGCGGCAAGCTGCTCGTCACCCCGAATGTCGAGCCCGAGGTGATCATCCGGGCGCGCGACTACGGCATGGTGACGATGCCGGGCGTCTTTACGCCGACCGAGGCGCTGGCAGCAGCGCGCGCCGGGGCCACCGGTCTCAAATTCTTTCCGGCCAGCGTGCTCGGTCCTTCCGGCATCACGGCGATCCGGGCAATCCTGCCGCCGGAGCTGATGATTGCCGCCGTCGGTGGTGTGTCGGATAAGAATTTCGGCGATTATACCAAGGCCGGCATCTTCGCCTTCGGCCTCGGCACCAGCATCTACAAGCCAGGAATGACCGCATCAGAGGTTGCCGAGCGCGCCAAGGCGACCATTTACGCCTATGATGCAGCCATTGGGAGCGTGAACGTATGACCGATATTTATGAGTTCGAGGGCAAAACCCTTTGCAATACCAATTCCGTTCTCGGTGAAGGCCCGACCTATGATCCGGACAGCAATACCGTCTGGTGGTTCAACATCCTCGGCAAGGAACTGCACGAACTCAATCTTTCGACGGGCACGAAAAAGGTGCATCCGCTGCCTGTCATGGCGAGCGTGCTTGCCCGCATCGACGCCGGGCGGCAGCTGATCGCGACGGAAGAAGGGCTTTTCGTGCGCGACGTCGCAAGCGGCAACCTCACCTTCTACGCAGCACTCGAAAACGACAGGCCGGAAAACCGTTCGAACGACGGCCGCACCCATCCTTCCGGTGCACTCTGGATCGGCACGATGAGCAAGCGGGCGGAAAACCAGGCCGGCGCCATCTATCACGTCGCTAGCGGCAAGGTGACGAAGATCTTCAACGGCATCAGCATCCCGAATTCGATCTGCTTCTCGCCTGACGGCACGATCGGCTATTATACGGATTCCCGCATCAACCGGCTGATGCGCGTCATGGTCGATCCGTTGACCGGCCTGCCTTCGGGCGAGCCGATCGTGCTTGTCGACAGCATGGACGACCCCGGCGACATTGACGGCTCGGTGGTCGATGCCGACGGCTATTTGTGGAATGCGCGCTGGGGCGCCGGCGTCGTCGACCGCTACAGTCCGGACGGCCTGCGCATCTCGCGCTACAAGGTTCCTGCCGTCCAACCCTCCTGCCCTGCCTTCATCGGCGTCAATGCCGACCGCCTGGCGGTAACGACCGCCTGGGAAGGGCTGGATGAGGATGCCCGTTCGGCGCAGCCCAGTGCCGGCGCGCTGTTGGAACTCGGCATCGAGGTCAAAGGCGTGTTCGATCCCGTCTACGTGATCTGATCACCGGGTGATCAGAGGCCATCAGAGGCGCTCCCGATCGGGGCGCCTTTTCTCGTTTTAGCGGCGGTTCTTCGATAAATGTTCCGTGAAAATCGAGAAATTTTCCGAGTTTTCAACCGGAACCAATCGCTCTACCAGTCATTTTCCCTTCGAACCGGCGCGGCAACGAGACCTGAGAAACAGGGGTTGCCGCGCCAGCGAACACTCTAGGGAAAAACAAAGGTAGGTTCGAAATGACACGCAAACTTCTGACGACCGTTGCCGCTGGCGCACTGTTTGCCACGGCTTTCGTACCGGCGGCATTCTCGCAGACAGCCCCGCAGCCTGCGGATCCCGCTGCTCCGACCCAGGCGGCCCCCGCCGATCCGGCAGCACCGAAGCCGATGACGCCTGACGTCACCAAGCCCGCAGGCGATGCTGCACAGGCTCCGGCCGCAGCACCGACGGCAGACACGGCTCAGGCCGGCTATCTGACGGAACAGTCTCCGGACCAGGTCAGCGCCAACACCTATATCGGCCAGTCGGTCTATAACGGCAACAATGAAAGCATCGGCAGCGTCAACGACCTGATCCTGAAGAAGGACGGCGGGTTTGTTGCTGCAATCGTTGGTGTCGGCGGCTTCCTCGGCATCGGCGAAAAGAACGTCGCCGTGCCGATGGAAAAGATCACCGTCGCGCAGAACACCCAGGACGGCAGCGTCAAGCTGACGACCAGCGAAACGTCTGAATCGCTGAAGGCCGCACCTGAGTTCAAGACGCTGGCAATGCTGGCGGCCGAAAAGGCTCCGGCTGCGACCGGTACCGACACCACGGCAACCGGCTCGACCACGCCTAAGTAATCCGTGCGTGGTAGTATAGCGTAGGCGATGGCGCTCCCAGGGGCGCCATCGTTTTATGCGCTGACACGCTCCATCACGGTCGGATCATAATAATTCTCGTGCAGGAAGCGCAGCGTCGCGATACCGTCCGCCGGACGGCCGAAATGATAGCCCTGGCCCATGCCGCAGCCGAGCGTGCGCAACTTCACTGCCTCGGCATAATCCTCGATACCTTCCGCCACGACTTCCAGCTCCAGGCCCTCGCACATGGTAAGGATCGCCTTGATGATGTGTTCGGAGGCGCGATCGGAATTGATGCGCGAGACGAAGGCACGGTCGATCTTGATCTTGTCGAAGATGAAGTCGCGCAGGCGCCCGAGGCTCGACTGACCGGTGCCGAAGTCGTCGAGCGAGATGCGCACACCGGCGGCGCGCAGATCAGCGATGATGCGATGAGCGGTATCGGCCGAACTCATCACCGCTGTCTCGGTGATCTCCAGCTCCAGGCGATGCGGATCGAAGCCGACGCGCCCAAGGATCGACAGGACGCTGCTGCTCGTGCCCGGATCCATCATTTGGGCCGAGGAAAGATTGAACGACAGAAAGAGTTCGCGCGGCCAGGAAAGTGCTGCTTCGGCAGCTTTACGCAGCAACGCCTCCGATAGCGCGTCGATGAAGCCGCGCTCTTCGGCGAGCGGCACGAAGACGCCGGGCGACACGAAGCCGAGATCGGGATCGTTCCAGCGGGCAAGCGCCTCGAAGCCGACGACCTGATTGTTGGACAGCGAGACGATCGGCTGGAAATGCACGTCGATCGCATCCGAGATGATGGCGTTTCTGAGCGCCTGCTCCAGCTGCGTGGCGCGCTTCATTTCCTGCGCGATCTCGCGCGAATAGACGGTGATCTGGCCGCGACCGCGGCGCTTGGAACGGTAAAGGGCGGTCTCGGCGCTCTTCAGCAGTTCCTCGCAATCCTCTCCGGCGAACGGATAGATGGAGAAGCCGAGGGAAGCGGAGAGACGGACGTTGCGGTCGCCGAGGTCGTAAGGGGCCGATAGCACCTCGCGGATCATCTGGCCGAATTTCTCGGCGCTCGCCCGCTCGAAGATCAACGGCAGCACGAAGGCGAATTCGTCGCCGTCATGGCGGGTCACAAGCGCGCCATCAGGAATACAGGCCCTGAGACGATGGGCGACCTGGCAGAGGATTTCATCGCCGGCTGTCGAGCCGAACAGATCGTTGATCGGCTTGAAACTGTCGAGGTTGACGATGCCGATGGTGAAGGGGGCCGGATCGCTGGCGCGCTCGGAAGATATCTGCAGGACCTTCTCCCGCATGCGATTGCGGTTTCCCAATCCGGTCAGCGGATCGGTATAGGCCATCGCCTGAAGCTCATTCTGACCCACGGTCAAGAAAGCTATTTCCGCCGATTTCATCATGCAAACCCGAGCTTCTCCCGCAGCCATGCAAAAGAATGACCGGCATGTCTTAACAATTCGATAGGAAATCAGCCGCCTCTGCCGCCTGAAACGCCCAAATTCTAGGGAGTTGACGGGTATCGCCTTCTAGTTTCGCGCCCGCATAGGTTCGTCCATCAGGTACTTCTGAAACACCGTCTCAAGCATATCGGGGCTGACGGGTTTCATGATGACGTCGTCCATGCCTGATTTGACGCATTCGGCGCGGTCGCGCTCGAAGGCCTGGGTGAGCACGCCGATGATCGGAGTGCGGGTGCCGCCGCCGGTTTCCTCCATCTGCCGGATGAGGCGCGCGGCCTCGAAGCCGTTGAAACCGGGCAGGGAAATATCCATCAGCACGATCTGTGGCCGGTGCTCGGCCCAGAGGCGCACGGCCTCGTCGCCGGTCGCTGCCAGCATATGGCGGTAGCCGAGGCCTTCGAGGATCTGCGAGAAGACGATCTGGTTGATATCGTTGTCTTCGGCCACGAGAACCTGCAGGCCGACCACATCGTCGGAAATGCTGATTTCCCAATCCGTATCCGAACCGGCAGCGCTGCGGCTGTTGCGATTGAAATGGCGGGCGATCTGGAATGTGAGCTCGTTGGCGATCTGGAAACCGTCCATGACGAGCGCCGGGATGCCGTATTGCTCGGCGAGCTCGAGGCAGCGCATACCCATCTGGTTGTCGATGATCAAGAGATCGAGCGAGATGCCGGAGGAGGTGGCGATTTCCAGGAACCGCTCCTCTTCGTCCTCGCCGCGGACCGAGCAGGATTCGAAGCCGTATTTCGTCAGCGTCCGCAGCGCGGCGGTCTCGGCTGCGAGGTCGGCAGTGACGACGAGGACCTTGCGGCCGGAGAAATTCTCCGGAACGATCGCTTCCATCGCCGCCGGTTCGCGCCGCTCGACGCCGGTTGGTACCGGCACATAGGCCCGGCGGTAGCTTTGATTGCTGGAGGCGGTGATCGCGGACGCTTGGCCGAACTCGTCGAGATCGGCGCCGTCGCGCGGCAGGTCCTGCATGGTCGATACCAGGAAATAGCGGCCGGGTTTGCCGATGCGGTGCTTGCGGCTGACGATGTCGCGTTCGATGCCGTCGCGGGAGATCTGACGCTGGCGAGAGACGGACATCTCGCCAGTCTCCAGTACGTGGCGATCGCTCTCCTCGAAACGCTTGGCGATCTCCTCTGAAAAAAGATCACCGCTCTTGCGCCCGAGCACCTCGTCGGCGCTCGTCTGATATTTCTCGCAGAAGGCGAGATTGACCGCGACATAGGTGAGGTTGCGGTCCTTGACGAAAAGCGGAAACGGCAGATTGTCGAGAATGTCCTCGGTGAGCTGCACGCGCTCCAGATCGGAGCGCCATTGCTCTTCGCGCTTCTTGTTCTCGGAAATGTCGGAGATGATGGTGACGCCGTAACCACCCGGCAGCCTGCGCTTGACGAAACGGACCCAGCTGTCGGCGCCGTGGCGCTCGACGGCGTCGAAGCGCTCACGCCAATGCGAGGCGATTTTCTGCGACAGCCAGTCCTCGCGGCTCAGCGAGCCGCCCTGCCTGACATCGTACTGCTGGCGAATGCCGGTGTCGTACATCGCACCGAGGAAATCGCGAAGCCGCGTGCCCGGCTTCAGCATTTCGGCGGGCAGCGGAAAGAATTCGAGGGTCTGGCGGCTTGCGAAGATCAGGTGATCGTTCTTGTCGTAGATGATGAAAGCTGCGGAAAGGCTGTCGCACACCACATCGAAAAGCGCCGTCTGCAGATCGGCCTCGGCGGGAGACCCATCGATTTCTGATGATGTGTCCGCCTTTTCGAAGCCGGCACTCATTCCATTGCGTCCCACATCTGTTCGATTTCACAGCTTCCGGAAGTATGTGATTAGAAATGCCATTTTTATGTTAAAACCGGCTTAACACTAGCCACCCCCAAATTCGGAGACGGCGGTGATCACGCTTTGGGAAAGCGCATCGAAAGCCCTTCCCTCCGGCCCGCGAATCCCCGAAAATAGCCCATGGCCATCAGACAGCTTTCCGAAACGCTCATCAACCAGATCGCCGCCGGCGAAGTCATCGAACGGCCGGCGAGCGCTGCCAAGGAACTGATCGAAAACGCGCTCGACGCGGGCGCGACGCGTATCGAAATCGCCACGGCTGGCGGCGGCAAGGCGCTGCTGCGCGTCAGCGACAACGGCTCGGGCATGGACGCGGCCGATCTGGAACTGGCGGTCAGGCGCCACTGCACCTCGAAGATATCGGAGACGCTCGAAGATATCCGTACGCTCGGCTTCCGCGGCGAGGCGCTGCCCTCGATCGGCTCGGTCGCGAGGCTCAGCATTGCAAGCCGCAAGCGCGACAGCACAGGCGGCCACGAGATCGCCGTGACCGGCGGCAAAATCGCGCATATGCGCCCGGCTGCCGCCAATCCCGGGACGATCGTCGAAGTGCGCGACCTGTTCTTTGCCACACCGGCCCGGCTCAAATTCCTGAAGACGGAGAAAGCCGAGGCCGGCGCCATTACCGAGATCGTCAAGCGCATGGCGATCGCCTTTCCGGCGGTGCGTTTCGTGCTGTCGGGCTCGGACCGCACGACACTGGAATTTCCGGCGACTGGCGACGATCATCTGGCGCGCATGGCGCAGGTGCTCGGCAGGGAATTCCGGGACAATGCGATTGCGCTCGACGCCGTGCGCGAAGAGATCTCGCTGACCGGCTTTGCCGGCGTGCCGACCTTCAACCGTGGCAACTCCGCTCATCAATATGCCTTCGTCAACGGCCGGCCGGTGCAGGACAAGCTGATCCTCTCGGCGATCCGCGGCGCCTATGCCGAGACGATCCCATCCGGACGCTATCCGGTGGCGGTGYTGTCGATCACGCTCGATCCCGCTCTCGTCGACGTCAACGTGCATCCGGCAAAATCCGACGTGCGGTTCCGCGATCCTGGCCTGGTGCGCGGTCTGATCGTCGGCGCCATCCGCGAGGCCTTGGCGCGCGACGGCAGCCGGGCGGCAACGACCGGGGCGAGCGACATGCTGCGTTCCTTCCGCCCCGGCTTCCAGCCGAATACCCAGCGGTCGCAGGGCGGATGGTCGGCCGAGACATCGCCCTCCCGGCCCTTTCAGCCGACAACGGGTTTCGGCGAGCGGCCACAGGCGTCCTTCGACGGACTTTCGATGCCGACGGCGCGGGCCGAACCGCAGCTTTCGCCGCAGCCGGCAGCCCCCGAACCAAACGCACGGTATCCGCTCGGCGCGGCGCGGGCGCAGATCCACGCCAACTATATCGTTGCCCAGACCGAGGACGGGCTCGTCATCGTCGACCAGCATGCTGCGCATGAGCGGCTGGTCTTCGAAGCAATGCGCAAGGCGCTGCACTCCAAGCGGCTGGCCTCTCAGGTGCTGCTCATCCCCGAAATCATCGACATTCCGGAAGAGGATTGCGACCGGTTGATGCAGCATGCGGCCGAGCTTTCCGAACTCGGCCTTGCGATCGAGCGCTTCGGCCCAGGCGCGATTGCCGTGCGCGAGACGCCGGCAATGCTCGGCGAGGTCGATGCGCATGGGCTGATCCGCCAGCTTGCCGACGAGATTGCCGAATGGGACACGGCGTCGGGCCTATCGGCCAAGCTCGAATATGTGGCGGCGACCATGGCCTGCCACGGCTCGGTGCGCTCCGGACGGCGGCTGCGACCGGAGGAAATGAACGCGTTGCTGCGGGAAATGGAAGTGACGCCCGGCTCCGGCCAGTGCAATCACGGCCGGCCGACCTATATCGAATTGAAGCTCAGCGATATCGAGCGGCTTTTCGGTAGAAGCTAAAAAAGCTGGAAAAGCAACCCTTTCGGGAGTATGGCAGACTAAAGCGTGTCGCGATCTTTCAGATTCGCTTGCCACGCTTTGGGTCTTTGGTGTTCCGCATGTCGTGATCGCAAAACCGCGGCACACTTTTGCGCAACATGCTTTAATGACAGACTGCAGGGAACGGAGCGCATGAATTTGTTCGAAGGACACGGAAACCGCGAAGCGAAGATCCGGTATCTCGATGGCGATTTCCAGATTCTCTCGCCCGGCTCCTATGTCGTCTGCGCGATGACGGGAAAACAGATCCCGCTCGATGAATTGCGCTACTGGAGTGTTGCCCGGCAGGAGCCCTATGCCGACGTGATCTCGGCGATCGAGGCCGACAAACGCGCCGGCGTGCTGCCGAACCAGCGGCGCTAGAGCCTCTCAGCTTCCCTGGAATTACAGAACTGCTCCAGCTTTTTACGCAATTCCCGGCAAGACCGCTTCGCGCTTTGCCTGGGAAAACCGCGTCACACTTATCCTGGAACTGCCTTGGCCGCAGTTTTGATCTCCCGCAGGCGCCGTTCGCGGCAGGCGACGATCGCCCGGTCGATGATGAGGCTTGGGGCGAGGTGATCCTCGAATACCATGTCGACCTCAATCACCCGGCTCTTTTCGGCGAGCTGCGCCGCCTTGCCGGGATGGCCGGAGAGGCGGACGAAATCCTTGGAGGTGGTGACGATCAAGAGACCTTGACGCTCGGCAGTCGTCAGAATGTCGTCGATCTCCTCCTCAGTCAGGTGCTCGTGGTCACCGAAGGACTTGGCGACCGTGATTTCGGCGCCGCGGGATTCGACCGTGCGGAAGAATTTCGCGGGATCGGCGATGCCGGCGAAGGCAAGTACCTTCGTGCCGGCCAGCGTATTGTCGCCGCGCACTTTCAGCGATGCGGTGAAATAGGGTTTTGCCGCCCGCGCCGCCATCCGGACGATCCTGTCGGCGGCATTGCCGCCGCCGACCTTGAGCAGCGCCGTCGCAGAACGCAGCTGCTGGCGGATCGGCGCGCGGACCGGACCGCCCGGCACGATATGGCCGTTGCCGAGGCCGCGGGTCGCGTCGATAACGAGCAGGGCATAGTCGATCGCCAGCCGGGCGCTCTGGAACCCATCATCCATGATGATGAGATCGGCGCCCTCCGCCACCAGACGCGCAGCCCCTTCGACGCGCCGGCGGGAAATCACCGTCAGCGCTTCCTGGGCAAGCAGCAACGGCTCGTCGCCAACGGCGCCCGCCCGATGATGATCGGGGTCGACGACGGTCGTCACATCGAGCGAACCGCCGTAACCCCTGCTGAGAAAGCCGGGTTTCAGCCCCTTCGCCTTGGCGGCGCGGGCGATCGTCAGCGCCGTCGGCGTCTTGCCGGCGCCGCCGACGGTGAAATTGCCAACGCAGATGACGGGAACCGGAACGGAGGCGCGGCGCGCATGGGCCATGCGGTGGCCGGCGATACGGCCATAGAGAAAAGAAAGCGGCAGCAGCAGCCAGGCCCGCCAATCGGCTTTCCTCCACCAGAACGGTGGCGCTTCGGATATCATCTTGCCGTCCCGCTCCCCTGCCCGGCTTGTTCTCACGCAATCCCTTGGGAAAGTCGCTGCGCGCTTTTCCTGGCAAAACCGCTGTGCACTTTTGCTGGAATTGTTTTAGCCACAGCCAGCCCCTTGCTTTTCGACCGGCCGGATTGAGAAGCCAAAACCTGAAAAAATGCAAGCCCTTACAGCACTGCGCCTCCGACAGGATAGGTCAAGGACGCTCTACGATTTTGAACCGGCACTTAACCCAGAAAATCTATTCCGATTTTCGGGGTTAAGTGCCGGCGGTCAGGCGGGCTGCAGATCGGGCAACAGGGTCTCGATGGCGGTGATATCGTCAAGCACGTGATCGGCTGCAGCGGCAAGCGTCTCCCGCGAACCGGTGCCGGTGAGCACCGCGATCCGCAGCCCCGTCCCGGCATTCAGACCCATATGCAGATCGTGGTTGTTGTCGCCGACCATGGCAACCTCTTCAGGCGAAAGGCCGGTCGCGGCGCAGAAGCCGAGCACCATGCCCGGCTCCGGCTTGACGCCGAAGCCGCTGTCGTAGCCGGCGATGTAGTCGATGTAGTGGGCAAAACCGAAACGTTCCGCCGTCTGGCGGATCGATCGTTCATTGTCGCTGGAGGCAACGCCGAGCTTGAAGCCGCGCCGATGCAGCCGGGCGAAGAAACCGGCAAGATCGGTCACCGGCACGGAAAATTCGGCAGCGCTGGAAAAGAGCTCGTCAAGGCGGACCGTCAGTTCGCCGACATCGACCATCGAGCCCGCGGCAACGAGACCCTCAGCGATCTGGCGGGTATTGCCGGCGGCAAGCAGGCTGTCGGGAACGATATGGCCGGTCACCGGATCCATGCCGCAAGCCGAAAGCAGCCGGTCGGCGAGAAGCTCATCCCCCTGGGCTGCGATGCGGGCAAGCTCGCGGTTGACCGGCAGCCAGCTCTCATCATAGTCGAGCAGCGTGCCGTCCTTGTCGAAGAGAATGCCTTTGATAGGGGACGCTACCGACATCATATCTCCTTAGACCTGGGCCACGGCCTTGGGCAACAGCCGCGCCTTCACCGTCAGCGGATTGATATAGGGTTCCAGCCCCTTCACTGTCGCCGTCAGCGCGCCGCGCATCTCGTGCACGGCGGTGATACCGGCCTCGATCATATTGCGGCGGGCTTCGTCGTTGATCAGCAGGTAATGCACGCCCTTGGCCAGCATTTCGGTATCGCGCACCATGCGGGCGCTGCCGCTGCGGGCAAGCTTCTGATAGGCATCGCGGAAATTCTGCACATGGCCGCCGGAGAGAATGGCGCAGCCGAGCATGGCAGGCTCCAGCGGATTCTGGCCGCCTTCGGCAAAGAGCGAGCGGCCGACGAAAGCGATTTCCGTCAGTCTCAAATAGAGGCCCATTTCGCCGATCGTATCGCCAAGGAAGATATCGACATCGGCGGACAAGACATCGTCGCGGGTGCGGCGGGCGACCTTCAGCCCCTGCTTGACCAGGGCCGCTTCGATCTCGTCGCTGCGCTCGGGATGGCGCGGCACGATGATCGTCAATTGACGATCGCGCTCCCTCAGCGCCCGGTGAACGATGGCGGCGGCATTCTCCTCGCCGTCGAAGGTCGAGATCGCCGCCCAGGTCTTGCGCTCGCCGATCTGCTTCTTATAGCGGGCGAGGACAGCGCTGTCATAAGGTGGTGCGTCGGTATCGACCTTCAGATTGCCCGAGGTGATGACGGGGACAGCGCCGAGATCGCGGAAACGTTCGGCATCGACATCCGACTGGGCGATGACGAGGGCAAGATTCTCGAACAAGGCTTCGGCGATCGCCGGGCGCCGGCGCCAGCGGGCAAAGGAGCGGTCCGACATACGGGCATTGATCAGAATCTGCGGAATGCGGCGGTGGCCGAGTTCCAGCACCGTTGCCGGCCAGATCTCGGATTCGGCGATGATGGCGCAATCGGGCTGCCAATAATCGAGGAAGCGGCTGACGGAGGGCTTCAGGTCGAGCGGCACATATTGATGGATCGCTTCCTGGCCGAGGCGCTCGGCGGCGAGCTTGGCGGAGGTGATGGTGCCGGTCGTCAGGATGACATGAATGTCGCGGCGGCGGATTTCACGGATCAGCGGGATGACGGCGTTGGTTTCACCGACGCTTGCAGCATGAAACCAGACGAGCGGGCCTTGCGGCCGGTTGGCGCTCGGATAGCCAAAACGTTCCAGGCGGCGGGCCCGGTCTTCCTTGCCCTTGGCCGTGCGGTAGGTGATATAGAGGCCGACCACAGGAGAGGCCACGGTTCCCGCCAGACGGTATGCGTTCAGACCGAAGCGCGCCATCCGGGAGCTCATTGCGCCAGCCTCCGATCAAACCCGATCGACATCAAACCCATTCCCTAATTATCGTTGCGGCCGCAATGGCCGATTAATTTGTTCAGAATGCGTCCAACAATCCGGATCGACGGCGCCCGATGCACCAAAGCCCCGCTCGACGAGCGGCCGGCCGGCAGCACTTGCCAAGGTCAGTTGCCCCTGGCCTTTTCCTGCGGATCAAGCAAACGATGCATGTGGACGATGAAGTAGCGCATATGCGCATTGTCGACCGTCTGCTGCGCCTTCGCCTTCCAGGCCGTCAGCGCCGTGGCATAATCCGGGAAAATGCCGACGATATCGAGACCCTGCAGATCACGGAACTGGACGTCATCGAGGCTTTCCAGTTCGCCGCCAAAAACGAGATGCAGAAGTTGCTTCTTGTCACCGGATTCAGTCATTTTTTGTTCTCTTTCTGCCTATTCTCCTCCGCCACCCATCTGCGGGATTTTGACGGAAACGTCAACTGTCTCGTCGCCCCGCAAAGGCCGCGAGGAATTCGCCGAGGCGGGGCGTTGGGGCCGCGCAGAGGACCTTGTGGGTGACTTCGGCACGGTTGTAGACGATCGGCTGGCCTTCGATGTCGACGAGGCCGCCGCCGGCGCAGACAAGGATCAGATCGGCGGCTGCAAGGTCCCAATCATGGGAATTGCCCTTGACGAAGGTGCCTTCGAGACGACCATCCGCCACCATGGCGATGCGATAGGCGAGCGAGGGAATATATTTCTCGCGCGTCACCCGGTCGCGGAACGCCGTCGGAAAGGTCTTCAGCAGGTCATCGCCGATCGCAAGGCGGCTCATCTCTTCCGGTCCGGCGGCCGAGACGGTGAAGGGCACGCCATTCTTCAGCGCCACGCCGCCCTCAACCGCCTCATAGAGCTCCTCTAGCGCCGGGGCATAGAGCACGCCGGCCACCGGCCGGCCGCGATGAACCACCGCAACGCTAACGCACCAGACCTTCTGCCCGCCGAGGAAGGCGCGCGTGCCGTCGATCGGATCGACGATGAACAGCGTCTCGCGTGAGAGACGGTCGGCATCGTCGTCGGTTTCCTCCGACAGCCAGCCATAATCCGGCCGGGCCTTGCGCAGGATGGTCTCGAGCGTCTTGTTTGCAGCGAAATCGGCAGCGCTGACAGGAGACCGGTCCTCGTTCTTCCACCAGACCTCGGGAGACTGGTTGAAGAAGCCGAAAGCGACGGCGCCCGCCTCTCTCGCAGCATCGGCGATCAGCGTGAGATCGCTCTGCCACCGGGCTTTCTCCATGTCGCTCATCAGATCAATCCATTTCTGAACTACAGTTGGAGCATGATGTCGTCCGAAAACCGCGCACACTTTTCGGCATCATGCTCTAGCGTCCGGCAAGCGTCATGCCTTCGATGGCGAAGGTGGGGGCCGCGACGCCGAACTTGCGATCGATGTCGTTTGCCGGCGTCAGGCGCATGAACATCTCCTTGAGGTTCGAGGCGATCGTCACCTCGGAGACCGGGAAGGTGAGTTCGCCGTTCTCGATCCAGAAGCCGGTGGCGCCGCGGCTGTATTCGCCGGTGATCATGTTGACGCCGTGGCCGATCAATTCGGTGACATAAAAACCGTTGCCGACGCTGCGGATCAAATCCTCCGGCGAAATGTCGCCGGGTTCCAACGCAAGGTTGGTGGAGGAAGGCGAGACGGCAGTGCCGCCGCGTACGCCGCGGCCGTTGGTCTCGAGGCCGAGCTCGCGCGCGGTCGAGGTCGAGAGGAACCAGTGCTTCAAAACACCATCCTCGATCATGACAAGCCGCTCGCCGGACACACCCTCGCCATCGAAGGGCCGCGAGGAGGGCCCACGCACGATCAGCGGATCGTCGGTGATCGACAGGCCCGACTTCAGCACCTGCTGACCCATTCTGTCGCGCAGGAAACTGGACTTCCGGGCGACGGAAGCACCATTGATCGCACCGGCGATATGGCCGACGAAGCCGCGGGCGACACGCGGGTCGAAGATCACCGTGACGTCCTTGCCGGTCGGCACCTGGCGCGGATTGACGCGCTTGATCACCCGTTCGCCGGCGCGACGGCCAATTTCAGCGGGGTCGTCGAGCTCGGCATAATAGAGACGGCTGTCGAAATCATAATCGCGCTCCATGCCGGTGCCTTCACCGGCGATGACGCTGACGGAATGGCCGAAACGCGAGGCCATGTAACTGCCTTCGAATCCGTGCGAGGTGGCAAGAACGAGGCCGCCCATGCCGGCTGAGGCGCCGGCGCCGGAGGAATTGGTGACACCCTTGACCGCAAGCGCGGCCGCCTCAGCCGCAAGACCCGCCTCGCGCAGCATCTCGGAGGAGACCTCCGTGGTATCGAGCAATTGCAGGTCGGGATAGGATCTCGAAAGGCTCGCCTCATCCGCCAGGCAGGCGAAGGGGTCTTCCGGGGAAACCTTGGCCATGGCAACGGCGCGTTCGGCAAGCGCCTGAAGATCGAAGCCCGGATTGGCCGAAACGCTGGCGACGCGCTTGCCGATGAAGACGCGCAGGGAAAAATCGTCGCTTTCGGAGGATTCCGTGCCCTCGACCTTGCCGAGGCGCACGCTGACCGATTGCGAGCGCGACCGGACGACGACGGCATCGGCGGCATCAGCCCCTGCCTTCCTTGCCAGATCGATCAATTGAGTTGCGCGGGAAAGAAGTGTCGAGGAATCAATTTCAGAGGACATGATTTGGCCTTTCCTTCGGCTTCCATTTATTGTGCACTCTCCCAAGCATCAAGGCCGCCGCCGCCGATTCTTTATCGGGGCTGCCTGCGTGCTCCCTGCCGTTGAAAGAAATTGTCAGCATGTCAGCGCCCAATGCCCTTTTTTCCGAAACGATCCTGCTGCTTGGCGGCGCGGTGGTCGCCGCTCCGATCTTCAAGAAGCTCGGGCTCGGCACGGTGCTCGGCTACCTCGCCGCCGGCATCGTCATCGGCCCGGTCTTCCACGGCATCACCGATGGCGAACAGATCCTCGCCGTCGCCGAACTCGGCGTCGTCTTCCTGCTCTTCATCATCGGACTGGAGCTGAAGCCCACCCGTCTCTGGCAGATGCGGCGCGACATCTTCGGCCTCGGCACGGCGCAGGTGGTGGTGACGGGGCTGGCGCTGACCGCACTTGCCTGGTTTTCCCAAGTTCTCGACTGGCGCGGCAGCATCGTTGCCGGATTTGGCCTGGCGCTGTCTTCGACCGCCTTTGCCATGCAGATCCTCGAGGGCGACGGCGACGTCAACACCAGATACGGGCAACGTTCCTTTTCGATGCTGCTGTTCCAGGACCTGGCAATCGTGCCGCTGCTGGCGCTGATCACCATCCTCGATGGCGGCGACAAGGGCAACAACGCACCGCTGTTGGATTTCGCTGTGGCCGTCGGTGCGGTTGCGGCGATGATCGTCATGGGACGCTACCTGCTAACGCCGCTTTTCCAGATCATCGCCCGGACCGGCGCGCGCGAGGCAATGATCGCGGCCGCCCTGTTCGTCGTCATGGGATCGGCGAGCCTGATGCAACTTGCCGGGCTTTCGATGGCGATGGGCGCCTTCTTATCCGGAGTGATGCTTGCCGAATCCTCCTACCGGCACGAGCTGGAGGCGGATATCGAGCCTTTCCGCGGCGTGTTGCTCGCTATCTTCTTCATCGCCGTCGGCCTGTCGCTGGAACTCGACGTTCTCGCCGACAACGCGCTCTTCGTCATCGTCGCCGTGCCGATCGTCATGGCCGTCAAGGCGATCGTCATCTATGGGCTTTGCCGGATCTCGGGCTCCCCGCACGACGATGCGATCCGCATTGCCTTCCTGCTGCCGCAGGGCGGCGAATTCGGCTTCGTGCTGTTCACCACGGCGGGTACGGTCGGGCTGATGTCGACGAGCACGGCCTCGCTGCTGGTCGCGGTCGTCACGCTGTCCATGGCGCTGACGCCGATCGGATCGGCCCTTTCGAAGCGGCTGCTGCGCGGCGACGAGCAGGAGGAGCTGGACGAGGATTTCGAGGGCGCCAGCGCCGACGTACTGATGGTCGGCTTCTCGCGTTTCGGCCAGATCGCCGCCCAGATCCTGCTTGCCGGAGGGCGCAGCGTCACCGTCATCGATTTTTCGGCCGACCGCATCCGCCAGGCCTCCTCCTTCGGCTTCCGCATCTATTTCGGCGACGGCGCCCGCAAGGACGTGCTGCGCTCGGCCGGCATCGACCGGGCGAAGATCGTGCTCGTCTGCACGCAGAAGAAGGAAATCACCGACAAGGTGGTGGAGCTGGTGCAGGCCGACTATCCGCAGACGCGGCTCTACGTGCGCTCCTACGACCGCATCCATTCGATCGAACTGCGCAACAAGGGTGTCGACTACGAGCTGCGTGAAACGCTGGAATCGGGCCTGCTCTTCGGGCGGCGAACACTGGAGGCGCTTGGCGTTTCCGAGGTCGACGCCTATGAAATCGGCGAGGATATCCGCAAGCGCGACGAGGCGCGTCTGGTGCTGCAGGTGTCCGAAGGGCTGCAGGCCGGGCGCGACATGCTGTTTTCCCACCCCGTCCGCCCCGAACCGCTGGTCAAGCCGAAGCGTGCTGCCGATCCCTTCGAGGACGATCCGCTGGCCGGAACGGCGGATGCGACGGCGGACGCTTAGATCAACTCCAGGACGTGCGAAGCTTGAGCGTGGCGAACTCGCCGCCGGGGACTCGCTACTGCCAGAATCTGTCAGCATGTTTCTGTAAATGTCCTCCTGACTGACAAACAGGAGCTTACCGTGATCGACAGCAACAGCATTCTACTCTTCGTCGCCGACGCGCCAAAGAGCGCCAGCTTCTATACCCGACTGCTCGGGCTGAACGCCGTTGAGGCCAGCCCGACCTTCGCGATGTTCATCCTGCCTTCGGGTCTGGCACTTGGACTCTGGGGCAAGACGGGCGTTGAGCCGGCGCCCACGGGCGGCGGCTGCGACCTCGGTTTCAAAGTCGCGACAGCAGACCTGGTCGATACGCTTCACACCGAATGGCAAGGCAAGGGCGCGACCATCCTTTTGCCGCCGACCGACCTCGATTTCGGCCGTAGCTTTGTCGCGGCGGATCCCGACGGGCATCGCCTGCGCGTCTATAACGTGGCGGAAGGCTGAAACATGTCCCGCAACTGGATCGCAGTGGCATCGGCAAACCATGTACGCATCGGGCGGGAAGCGGGTTTCATGCAGGTTTGTCACGGAAAGGCCGCTCCGCTTAGGCGGAGCGCGCCTGGTGACCGCGTGATCTACTATTCGCCGACCGAAACATTTGGCGGCAGGGATCGGCTGCAAGCGTTGACTGCAATTGGCATGGTTAAGGAAACTGACGCATATCAGGTGGAAGTTCATCCCGACTTCCGCCCCTGGAGGCGGGATGTCGCCTGGTGGCCGGCCATGGAAACGCCTATCCGGCCACTGCTCGACCGACTATCCTTCACAAGCGGTTGGGCAAACTGGGGCTATCAACTGCGCTTTGGCCTCTTCGAGATCGACAATGACGATGCCGAGCTGATAGCCGAAGCGATGCTCGGTGAAACTCCCGCGGAATTTGGGCTGCCCGACCGGTTTGGAACCTCGCGAAAAACCGCACGGGCCCCAGCCTCCGCTTCCTTGACCCGTCCATCTTCGCGCGGGTCTGCACGGCCCATCGCACCGAACATCGGCTGACCAAGCCTTCATCCGTGGACCAACGGCCAATCCGAGCGACAGAGCGGTTCAGCTTTTCATTGAAGCGCAGAGCCGCTCTAACTTTTTGTTCTTAAGCAATTCCGGGCGGAAAACCGCTTCGCACTTTTCCTGGAATTGCTCTAGCGTTTCAGCCGCGCCTCGATTTCCCGGTCAAGGGCGAATTTCAAATCGTCCTTGACGCCGACGGACATGGCGAGGACTTCGCGGGCCTTGAGGAAATCCATGACGCCGGTGCGGCCGACCGTCGGGCGCAGGAAGATGTGCGGCGGGCGAAGCTTGAGCTTCAGCGAGATCGCCGTCTGCATCATCAGCTGGCCGGAACCGAAGATGCTCTCCATGCGGTTCGGAATATGGGTGCCGTCGCCTTCCGGCGCGCCGACGACATCGATGCCGACGACGATGTCGGCAAGATCCATCAGGCATTCATAGGGCACCGGATTGCTGATGCCGCCGTCGATCATTACGCGGTCGCGCAGGCGCACCGGCATGAAGACGGCGGGGATGGCGGACGAGGCGGCGAGTGCGGGAACGAGCTCGCCCTGCTCGATGATGACTTCGCACTGCCCGTAATAATCGGTGGTGATCACCTTCATCGGAACCAGCAGGTCCTCGAAGCGGGCCGGCAGTTCGGACGGCAGGAAGGCTTTCAGGATCCGCTCCAGATTGAACTGGCCAATGCGGATACCCTTGGCCACCGCATCGCGCACCGTCGCCGGTCTCAGGCCCCAAATGCGGGCGACGACCGCCGTCTTGTTGCCGACGGTCGTCAGCGCATGTTCGCGGATTTCGGCGCCGGACATGCCGGCAGCCATGCCGGCGCCCATGATCGCGCCCATCGACGAGCCCGATACCGCCACCGGGCGGATGCCGAGTTCATCCAGCGTCTCGATGATGTGGATATGAGAAAGCCCGCGCGCGCCGCCGCCGCCGAAAGCGACCGCAACCGTTGGCAGATCGCTGATCGCGGGCAATTTCGGGCTGATGATCTCTGCCTGCTGCACGCCCGCCCCCGCTTATTGCGGCTGATATCGGAAGAAATGCACCCTCGTATCGCCAAAGATGCGGCTTTCGAGGAAAACATAGGAAGGGTGGACGGAAACGACAATATCGGCGCGTTCTTCGAGCACGGCGATTGCGCCCGGCCGTAGCCAGCCGCCCTCGGCCGCCGCCGCCATCGCCTTCTCACCGAGACCCTTGCCATAGGGCGGGTCGGCAAAGAGCACGTCGAAGGGTTCGAGATTGCCGACGCTGCCGAGATCGGTCGCATCCCGGCGCAGGATGCGCGTGCGGCCGTGCAGGCCGAGCGCATCGATGTTCTCCCAGAGCAGCGCCCTGCCCTCGACACTGTTTTCGACGAAGAGCGCATGGCGACAGCCGCGTGAAACCGCTTCGAGGCCGACGGCGCCGGTGCCGGCAAAAAGGTCGAGAATCCGGGTGCCATCGACACATTCCGGATAGGCATGRCTCAATATATTGAACAGGCTCTCGCGCGTCCGGTCGGCAGTCGGCCGGATCTCGTTGGATTTTGGCACGGCGAGAGGCCGTCCGCGAAACTCACCGCCGACGATCCGCACCGCGCGTCATTCCCTTTCCTTTAGCACCACCTCTGGACGGCCCGCCTGCAGGCCTGTCGCCGCCCGGCCTGTCACCGCTCGGCTTGGCGCCTTTCGGCTTGCCGGAAAAACTCTTGGCCCCACCAGGCTTGGCCCCACCGGGCTTGGCCGCAAAGCCCTTGCCGCGCGGCCTGTCACCAGAAGGCCTGTCACCCGAGGGCTTGTCCCCGAACGGTCTTTCACCGCGCGGACGCTCGGAGCGCCCCTCTCCGGCAAAGCTTCTGGCTGCCCGCGGGCGCTCATCACCGTCCTCGCGCGGCCTGCGATCGCCACGCGGCTTGTCGCCGAAGGGCCGGTCTCCACGCGAGGGGCGATCACCGAACGGCCGGTCGCCGCGTGGACGCTCCGAACGGCCTTCGCCGGCGGAGGTTCTGGCGGCACGGGGACGCTCGTCGCCGTCCGTACGCGGCTTGCGATCACCGCGCGGCTTGTCGCCGAAGGGCCGATCCCCACGCGAGGGGCGATCACCGAACGGCCGATCGCCGCGCGGACGCTCCGAACGGCCTTCGCCGGCGGAGGTTCTGGCGGCACGAGGACGCTCGTCACCTTCCGCACGCGGCTTGCGATCACCGCGCGGTTTGTCGCCGAAGGGCCGATCCCCACGCGAGGGACGATCACTGAACGGCCGTTCGCCGCGCGCCGGGCGGTCGCCAAAACCGCGGTCTTCGCGGGCGGGGCGATCCCCGAAGGAACGCTTGCGGCCGAAGCCCTCGCCCTCATCCTTGCGACGGGGCTGCTCGCTCGAGCGGATCCATTCGCCATCCTCTTCGCGCACGCGGTTCACCTGTGTGCGCGGGCGATCCTCGATGCGATCATTCTTGGCAGGCGCCGGCTCGCCACGCCGGCGCGCGGTCTGCGCATTCTTGGCGGCTTTCGCAGCAGCCTTTTCGCCGAGCGGCCGGGCGCCCGGCGCCATCCAGACATTGGCGCTACGGCGCTGACCGAGCGGCTGCGGACGCTTTGGCCTTTCATCGTCCCGGCGCCCGCCATCGCGGCGGTCGTCCTCTTTGCGCGCGCCACCGTGGCGGTCGTCGCGCTTGGTGTCGAGGCGGCTCAGCGCCCGTTCGCGCTTGTCCTCGTCGCGGCGCGGACGCTCGCGTTTTTCCGGTGCTGCGGGCTCTGCCTCATCCTCGGCAGCGACGGCCGGCGCATTGTAGATCGGCGCGTCGAAATTCGCCTTGGCTTCCTCGATGAGGCGCGGGCCGAGCTGGTCGCGCAGTGTCCGGCCGCGCACTTCGATCACATGGCCTTCCGGCAGGTCGCCGAGCTGGAACGGGCCATAGGAAATGCGGATCAGGCGATTGACGTCGAGGCCGAGCGCGCCCAGCACGTTCTTGATTTCGCGGTTCTTGCCTTCGCGAAGGCCCATGGTGATCCAGACGTTCGAGCCTTGCGTGCGGTCGAGCGTCGCCTCGATCGAGCCATAGAGCACACCGTCGACGGCGATGCCGTCCTTCAGCTTGTCGAGCGCGTCCTGATCGATCTCGCCATGGGCGCGGACGCGGTAGCGCCGCAGCCAGCCGGTCGCCGGCAGCTCGAGCGCCCGGGCGAGACCACCGTCATTGGTCAGCAGCAGCAGGCCTTCGGTGTTAATATCGAGGCGGCCAATCGACATGACGCGCGGCAGCTCTTCCGGCAGGTTGTCGAACACGGTCGAGCGGCCTTCCGGATCGGCATTGGTGGTCACGAGGCCGGCCGGCTTGTGATAGAGCCACAACCTGGTGCGCTCGATGCCGCGGATCGGCACGCCGTCGACTTCGATCCGATCGGCGAGTGTGACGTTGACGACCGGGGTTTCGAGCACCCTGCCGTTCAGCGTCACACGGCCTTCCATGATCATGCGTTCGATGTCGCGGCGGGAGGCAACGCCGGCGCGCGCCATCACCTTGGAAATGCGTTCGGCCTTGGCCTCGCCATCGGTCTCGGCGGCGATCGCGCGTGCGGCCGCAGGCTTTGCCGGCTTCTCGCCGTCCGCCTTCGGGCCGGCTTTCGACCTGATATCCCGTGAAAGGGGCTTTGCGCCCGGGCGTTTTGGCTTGTCTTTGGGTGTCATTTGTTGTTTGCCTGCCTTTTGGGCCTGTCTATCAGGTCACGCATCTGCGGTTAAGTGGAAATTCTTGCGATCGTGAAGACAAATCGTTTCATGGAGATGGCGCTTGAAGAAGCGCGCGCGGCCGGAGAACGCGGTGAGGTGCCGATCGGCGCCGTCGTCGTTATCGACGATATTGCCGTTTCACGCTCGGGAAACCGTACGCGCGAGCTCAAAGACGTCACCGCGCATGCCGAAATCGCCGCGATCCGGCTCGCCTGCGAAGCGCTTGGACAAGAGCGCCTTGTCGGTGCCGATCTCTACGTGACGCTGGAGCCTTGCACCATGTGCGCAGCAGCCATCTCGTTTGCGCGTATCCGCAGGCTCTATTACGGCGCCGAGGACCCGAAGGGCGGCGCAGTCGACAATGGCGTGCGATTCTATGGGCAGTCGACCTGCCACCACGCCCCGGAAGTCTATTCCGGCTTCAACGAGGTTCAATCGGCCGATATGCTGCGAAAGTTCTTTTCGCAAAGGAGAGAGGCGCCGTAATCCCCAGCGCCGGTGCGCGCCGACGTCATCCTTGTCGGCGCCGAAAAAGCTATTGCAGGAAGTTCCACCACTGCTTGCCGGTGTTGGCGACAGCTGCTTCCTTCTTACGCTTCTTCTGCTTCTTGAGCTCGGGCTCGCCGACATCATCGAGCTTTGCCGGATCGTCGACGGTGCGGTAGCCGGGCGGCGGATCTGATATATAACGGCGCTGATCGACATAGGAGCCCTTCTGCAGGGCACGGGCTTCACGATAGGCCTTGGTCTGGGCTTCCGTCGTGCGCCGACCGCCTTCGATTGCCGAGCTGGCCAGAGGCGAGCGGTAATTCGGATTGTCCGAATTCTCGTCGGCTTCCGAAACGAGACGGGCGCGGGTCTCCTCCGGCGATTCAAGCCATTGCGGATTGTCCTTGTTGGCGACCGTCTGCTGCGGCGCAACGAGGGTCTCTTTCTGCGCCTGTGCCGGCAGCACCAGCGTCGGCCGCGGCGTGTACTTGACGCCTTTGTTCTTCGGGTCCGGTCCGGTCAACGACACGGACTGGCCGAGATCGTCGGTCAGCTGTTCCATGGCGGTCTTGTCCGTGCCGTAGGTCGGGCTGCTGGCGCAACTGGACACCAGGGAGCATCCCGCCACTACAACAGACAGGCAGGCGCCCATACGGAACCAATGCGTTGCTAACATGAAAACCCTTCCAGCCCTGCCGGTGCAATCCTCGCCCAACCGGACAACCGTCCCCCTGACGCAAAAATCCGGCCATTTTCAGGCAGCTTTTACCGGATGAACCGCGAAAGCGCAATTCATCCGGCAATATTCTTCACTTGAGCGCGGCAAGTTCGCGAAGGGCAGCAGCGTCGCGGGCCGAAACATCGGGATATTCGGGATCGGAGCCGACATCCCTGGTGATGCGCCAGGAGCGGGCGCATTTTTCACCCTCGGCAAGCTTCGGCACGACGCTGACCTCAGGCACCTCGGCAAGGCGGAAAGCATCCGACGGTCCTTCGCCGGCCTTGATCTCGATTGCCGAGGTGATGCAGACCTCGGTGAAGTCCTGGCCTTCCAGCGCCTTTAACAGCTCCGGATCGGCAATGTGGACAAGCGGAGCCGCTTCCAGCGAGGAGCCGATGCGCTTGTCCTTGCGCTCGATTTCCAGAGCGCCGGTCACAACCGAACGCACTGCGCGGATCTTCTTCCACTTCTCGGCCAAGGCATCGTTGCGCCATTCCTTTGCAACCGGAGCAAACTGCTCAAGATGCACGGACACGGCGGACGGGTTGCGCGACAGCCAGGCCTCCTCGGTGGTGAAGGGCAGCATCGGGGCGAGCCAGGTCACCATGCAATCGAAGATCTGGCGGATGACGTGCAGGCTGGCACGCCGGCGCAGGCTCGACGGCGCATCGCAATAGAGCGCATCCTTGCGGACGTCGAAATAGAAGGCCGAAAGCTCGACATTGGCGAAATCGATCAGTGCGCGGGCGATCTTCTTGAAGTCGAAGGCATCGTAGTTCTCGCGCACCAGCTCGTCGAGCTCGGCAAGCCGGTGCAGCATCAGCTGCTCCAGCTCTGGCAGATTGGAAAACGCGATCTCCTCGCCCTTGTCGTGGGCGAGCGTGCCGAGCATCCAGCGGATGGTGTTGCGCAGCTTGCGATAAGCGTCGACATTGGTCTGGATGATCGTCTTGCCGACACGCAGGTCGTCGGCATAATCCGAGGTCATGACCCAGAGGCGCAGGATATCGGCGCCGGCGTCCTTCATCACTTCCTGCGGCGCGGTGACGTTGCCCTTCGACTTGGACATCTTTTCGCCCTTCTCGTCCATGGTGAAGCCATGGGTGAGGACGGCGTCGTAAGGCGCACGGCCACGGGTGGCAGCCGATTCCAGCAGCGACGAATGGAACCAGCCTCGATGCTGGTCGGAACCTTCGAGATAAAGATCGGCCGGCCACTTCAGATCCGGACGGTCTTCGAGCGTGAAGGTGTGCGTCGAGCCCGAGTCGAACCAGACGTCGAGAATATCCATGACCTGCGTCCAGCGGGAATGGTCATGATCATTCCCGAGGAATCGCTCCTTGGCGCCTTCGGCAAACCAGGCGTCAGCGCCCTCATGTTCGAAGGCTTCGAGGATGCGGGCGTTGACGGCTTCATCGACCAGGACCTCGCCCTGCTCGTCGGCAAAGACGGCGATCGGCACGCCCCAGGCGCGCTGGCGCGAGAGCACCCAGTCCGGGCGACCTTCGATCATGGCGCGCAGGCGGTTCTGGCCGGCGACGGGCACGAAGCGCGTGTCGTCGATTGCACCGAGCGCGCGCGAACGCAGCGTCGTGCCGTCGGCAAGGGTCTTGTCCATATAGACGAACCATTGCGGCGTGTTGCGGAAGATGACCGGCTTCTTCGAGCGCCAGGAATGCGGATACTGGTGCTTCAGCCGGCCGCGGGCAAAGAGCGCGCCGCGGGCGATCAGCTCCTTGATGACGCGGTCGTTGGCATCGCCCTTCTTGCCGTTGTCGTCGATGACGCGGGCGCCTTCGAAGCCGGGGGCGTCTGATGTGTAGAAGCCGCCGTCGTCGACCGGGAACGGGATCTTGGTCTCGACGCCGCGGGCCTCAAGCGTGCGGACAGCCGACATCCAGGCATCAAAGTCTTCGCGACCGTGGCTTGGCGCCGTGTGCACGAAACCGGTGCCAGCATCGTCGGTGACGTGATCGCCATCGAGCAGCGGCACGAGGAATTCATAGCCACCGCCGAGACCCTTGAAGGGATGCGCACAGGTCATCGCTGCGAAGTCAGCCGAAGAGACATCGCTCAAGCGCTTGTACTGCAGCTTGGACTTGGCGAAGGATTCCTCGGCCAGCTTATCGGCAAAGATCAGCTTTTCGCCCGGGCGCGGGCCAAAATCGTTCTCGGCGGCCGTCACCTCATAGAGGCCGTAGGAAACACGCTCGGAAAAGGAGACCGCGCGGTTGCCGGGGATCGTCCAGGGCGTGGTCGTCCAGATGACGACGAATGCATCCTTGAGCGCAGCCGGACCTTCGACGACGGGGAATTTCACCCAGATCGTATCGCTCTCATAGTCCTGGTATTCGACTTCTGCCTCGGCCAGCGCGGTACGCTCGACGACCGACCACATGATCGGCTTGGAGCCGCGATAAAGCTGACCGCTTGCGGCGATCTTCAAGAGTTCGCCGGCGATGCGCGACTCCGCGTGGAAGTTCATCGTCGTATAGGGATTGTCGAAGTCACCCTCGATGCCGAGACGCTTGAACTCTTCCGCCTGGACCTTGATCCAGCCGGCGGCAAATTCACGGCATTCCCGGCGGAATTCGTTGACCGGGACCTCGTCCTTGTTCTTGCCCTTCTCGCGGTACTTCTCTTCGATCTTCCATTCGATCGGCAGGCCGTGGCAATCCCAGCCGGGCACGTAATTGGCGTCGTAGCCGCGCATCTGGAACGAGCGGTTGATGACGTCCTTGAGGATCTTGTTCAGCGCGTGGCCGATATGGATGTTGCCGTTGGCATAGGGCGGACCGTCGTGAAGGACGAATTTCTCGCGGCCGGCGGCGGAAGCGCGCAGTCTCTTGTAGAGACCCATCTCCTGCCAGCGCTTGACGAGTTCCGGCTCCTTCTGCGGCAGGCCGGCGCGCATGGGGAAATCAGTCTCGGGCAAATAGAGGGTCTTCGAATAGTCGATCTTTTCGGCTGTGTCGGTCATGTCTGGCAATCGTTTCTGGCGGCCCGGAAAGGGCGCAACGGGCGTGAAATAGCTGGTGGCGGAAGCGCTCGTTTCCAAGCGCTGAAAACCCGGACCTTCCGGCCGCTTAGCGCGCGCGGAAGGCCGGGCCGATAATTCGCATCATCATTGCCAGCCGAAATTTCGTCATCGCGCCGGTTCATAGGCGTTTTTGCCGGGAAAAGGAAGAGAAGAATTGGCGGCTAGCAATCGGCATCAACGGCTGGAATTGACGGTATGCCAGCGACAGCCGCACTCAAGGCGACCTTAGGAAAAGCACAGTTTCCCATCAAGCGCACTGAGCGGCGTAACACCCGCAAGCAGCGCCCTCGCCTCTTCCTCATCGCGTTTGATCTGGGCGACGAGCGGATCGAGGCCGTCGAATTTCAGCTCAGGTCTAATATAGCCGAAGAAGGAGACTGAGCAGAGCTGGCCGTAGAGATCGCCGCTGAAATCGAAAAGATAGGTTTCGAGCAGCGGTGCGCCGTTTTCCGTCACCGTCGGCCGGCGGCCGTAGCTTGCGACGGCATCGTGGAGCGTGCCGTCCTGACGGCGGAAGCGGACGGCATAGATGCCGGCAGCAAGATCGACCTCCGGCGGCAGGCGCATGTTGGCCGTCGGGAAACCGAGCTGACGGCCGAGCTTTTCGCCGTCGATCACCTCGGCTTCCACCGTGTAGCGGTAGCCCAGCATGCCGGCGACTTCGCTGACGCTGCCCTCCTTCAGGAGGGCGCGGATATGGCTTGAAGAGACGACATCGGCGTTTTCGTCGCGGAAGGCATCGATCAACGTGACGCCGAAGCCGTAGCTATGGCCGGCATTCATCAGGAAGGCGGGACCGCCCTCGCGGCCGCGGCCGAAATGGAAATCGAAGCCGGTGACGACTTCGGAGGCGCCGAGCCAATCCTTCAGGATCGAATGGATGAAATCATCGGCCGAGCGCTGCGAGAATTCGTAGTCGAAGGGATACTCGATGACGGCGCTGAAACCCAGCGTTTCAAGGATGCGGGCCTTCAGCGGCGCGGGCGTCAGGCGGAAGACCGGCGCCTGTGGCCGAAAGACCGTGCGCGGATGCGGCTCGAAGGTCAGCACCAAAGCGGGGATACCGCGCGCCTTGGAAATTTCGAGCGCGCGGCTCAGCACCGATTGATGGCCGCGGTGCACGCCGTCGAAATTACCGATGGCAATGACGCCGCCCTTCAGATGGGCGGGCAAGGGTTCCCGGGTTTCATTGCGGTGGAAGACGGTCATCGGCTGGCTTCTCTTCATGCAAGGCGTGGCATCCACCACTTCGGCGCGGCTTTTTCCCGTTCGAGATAGGCGTTGAGGATCGCCTCGTCGGTTTCGCCGTTGAGGGTGTATTCCCTAGCGTGGATACCGCCGCTGATGTAAAGAAGGTCGAGGCCATAATTCAAGGCACCGCGCACATCGGTCGGCATGCCGTCGCCGATCGCCAGCACTCGGTCGACGGGGAAATCACCGCGAAGCTCGCGGGCAGCGGCCAGCGTCGCCTCGTAGATCGGCCGGTGCGGCTTGCCGGCGATGCGGGTGCTGCCACCGAGCTGTTCGTAATAGGCGGCCATGGCGCCGGCGCAGGGGATGATGCGATGGCCGCGCTCGACGATGAGGTCGGGATTGGCGCAGATCATCGGCACGTCGCGGGCTTTGAAGTCGAGAAGCATGTCGGTGTAATCCTCCGGCTTCTCGGTCTCGTCGTCGAAAAAGCCGGTGCAGACCAGCGATTGCGCTTCGCCCGCCGGCCGGCGCTCGACGCCAATGCCTTCGAGAAGCGCCTTGTCGCGCTCCGGGCCGAGCAGAAAGACCGTCTTCGGCCCTTCGGAGATGAGCCGGCGCGTGACGTCGCCCGAGGTGACGATCTTGTCATAGGCGCTGTCGGGAACGCCGATCTGGCGCAACTGCTCGACCACCTGCCAGGAAAGACGCGGCGAATTGGTGATGAGGACGACGGCGACGCCACTCTCGCGTGCCGCTTCAAGGGCGGCTGCCGCCTTCGGGAACGGATCGACGCCGTTGTGAACGACGCCCCAGACATCACAGAGCACCACATCATAGTGACTTGTTATCTCCGAGAAGTTTTCTATCCGCTTCGCCATTCCGATTTCCCGATTTGCTTCAGTCACCGGTGACATTGCAAAGGCGCAAGGCGATGGCAAGGCATTTTCTTTGCTGCCGGCCAATGGGAAGATTTCGACCGGCGATCGGCGGGAGTGGATGGGCAAAGCTTGACGATCCCATCCCAAGGCGGACGAGTTCGGCTGCGCCGGGTTTCGGCCGCAATCTCCGACTATTCTCCGGCCTCTTCACAATTCCGGCGCAAAAATTCGTGATTGCTCTCATTGACTCCTTTCGGAGCCATCCCTAAATGCTCGTCGCTAGCACTCACCGCAAGGGAGTGCTAACACCTATCCATGCGGGCCACTCCGGTCCGCGAATGTCATTCGATCGAGGGATTAGACAATGGCAAGCACCAACTTCCGCCCCCTTCACGACCGCGTCGTTGTTCGCCGCGTTGAGTCCGAAGCCAAGACCAAGGGTGGCATCATCATTCCCGATACCGCCAAGGAAAAGCCGCAGGAAGGCGAAATCGTCGCCGTCGGCTCCGGCGCGCGCGATGAGTCCGGCAAGGTTGTCGCACTCGACGTCAAGGCTGGCGACCGCATCCTGTTCGGCAAGTGGTCCGGCACCGAAGTCAAGATCGACGGCGAAGACCTTCTGATCATGAAGGAAGCCGACATTATGGGCATCATCGGCTGATCGGCCGACCTGCTTTCCCGAAATGGCTGACGGGCCTTTTGCCCGAACAACTCGAATTCAGGAGTTAAGAATATGGCATCTAAAGAAATCAAGTTTGGCCGCACCGCGCGCGAAAAGATGCTGCGCGGCGTCGACATTCTCGCCGATGCAGTGAAGGTCACGCTCGGCCCGAAGGGTCGTAACGTCATCATCGACAAGTCCTTCGGCGCTCCGCGCATCACCAAGGACGGCGTTTCGGTCGCCAAGGAAATCGAACTCGAAGACAAGTTCGAAAACATGGGCGCCCAGATGGTCCGCGAAGTTGCTTCGAAGACCAACGACATCGCCGGCGACGGCACCACGACTGCAACCGTTCTTGCCCAGGCAATCGTTCGCGAAGGCAACAAGGCCGTTGCCGCCGGCATGAACCCGATGGACCTGAAGCGCGGCATCGATCTTGCTGTTGCTGACGTCGTGAAGGATCTCCAGGCCAAGGCCAAGAAGATCTCCACCTCGGAAGAAGTTGCACAGGTCGGCACGATTTCGGCCAATGGCGACAAGCAGGTCGGTCTCGACATTGCTGAAGCCATGCAGAAGGTCGGCAACGAAGGCGTCATCACGGTTGAAGAAGCCAAGACCGCCGAAACCGAACTCGAAGTCGTCGAAGGCATGCAGTTCGACCGCGGCTACCTCAGCCCCTACTTCGTGACCAACCCGGAAAAGATGATCGCAGACCTCGAAGATGTCTTCATTCTCCTTCACGAGAAGAAGCTCTCGAACCTGCAGTCGATGCTCCCGGTTCTCGAAGCTGTCGTCCAGACCGGCAAGCCGCTCCTCATCGTCGCTGAAGACGTCGAAGGCGAAGCCCTCGCAACGCTCGTCGTCAACAAGCTGCGCGGTGGCCTCAAGATCGCTGCCGTCAAGGCGCCTGGCTTCGGCGACCGCCGCAAGGCCATGCTCGAAGACATCGCCATCCTGACGGGCGGCACTGTCATCTCTGAAGATCTCGGCATCAAGCTCGAATCCGTCACGCTCGACATGCTCGGCCGTGCCAAGAAGGTTTCGATCTCCAAGGAAAACACCACGATCGTCGACGGTTCGGGCGCCAAGACCGACATCGAAGGCCGTGTTGCCCAGATCAAGGCTCAGATCGAAGAAACCACCTCCGACTACGACCGCGAGAAGCTGCAGGAACGCCTTGCCAAGCTCGCTGGCGGCGTTGCCGTCATCCGCGTCGGCGGCTCGACGGAAGTTGAAGTGAAGGAAAAGAAGGACCGCATCGACGACGCGCTCAACGCGACCCGCGCTGCTGTTCAGGAAGGCATCGTCCCCGGCGGCGGTATCGCTCTGCTCCGCTCCTCCACGAAGATCACCGTCAAGGGTGCAAACGACGACCAGGAAGCCGGCATCAACATCGTTCGCCGCGCCCTGCAGTCGCTCGTTCGTCAGATCGCTGAAAACGCAGGCGACGAAGCCTCGATCGTTGTCGGCAAGGTCCTCGACAAGAACGAAGACAACTTCGGCTACAACGCCCAGACATCCGAATATGGCGACATGATCGCCATGGGTATCGTCGACCCGCTCAAGGTCGTTCGCACGGCGCTGCAGAACGCTGCTTCTGTCGCATCGCTGCTGATCACCACCGAAGCCATGATCGCCGAACTGCCGAAGAAGGATGCCCCTGCTGGCATGCCGGGCGGCATGGGCGGCATGGGCGGTATGGACATGATGTGATAGGCCAACGGCCTTTCACAGCATCGTTCATGAAATCGCCCATCGTCTAAGATGGTTCAGCGCGTCAAGCGCGCTGAACTGGCGGTATGGACATGATGTGATCGGCGAAAGCCATCACTGACCACCATTCCGGTATCCGGAACAGGAAGGGCGGCCCTCGGGTCGCCCTTTCTTTTGTCCAAAGCGATTCGACGCCCGGCCCAATTGGCATAGCGATGAAACGTTTGCCTGGCTCCTATTGCCGACTCCGCGGCGCGAAGCTTGCGCCAGGCTTGCGCTGCCCGCGTCTTTCTCAGCTTGCCAACATGCGAGAGAACACAGTGTTGCGGCAAGATTTCCGGCCTGACGCGGAGTGAAAACGCTTCCAAAACCCTCAAGGATGATCTTCCGATGCTGTTTCTCGCGAAATCGCGCGCAAATGCAGACATCCCGTGAAAGGATGCGAATCCGAATACCCCTTAAAAAGCCGTTGCCGTTTGTCCAAAAGCCCCTATAAATCCGCGCTGCAATTAAAGCGCGCCCGGCGATAATTTTTCGCCAATAGACGAGACCGGAGCGCGGAAGGCGATGCGTGAACGTTCGGTTTCGAAGGGCTCCGGTTACGGGGGCCCGATGGCCGTGGCAATAATCGCCGGAGGTAAGCGCGGGCATCATGCCCGCTGCTGCGTGATCCTGTTTCTTTGTGTTTGCCGAGCGTGCGGCGGAAGAGCCGCATCCGAACTGGGGAACGCCTTGTTTAAGATCGCCAGAGCCAATGCAGCCGCACCCTTGACGCCCGGCTCGCTTGATGACGCCAATCAAAATCATGAGATGTTGGCGCAGTTTTCCGTTTCCGAAGCCTGGACCGGAGATTTTTCGAGCGGGATGCTCCGTCTCGGCGAATGGAGCGCGATGCTGCACGGTCTTGCCGCACAGGAATGCGGACTCTTAAGCCTGATTCGCTGCTACGACGCCAAGGAGCGCAGCCACATATTGGAGCTGTTTGAGCAGGCGGCGACGCTCTGCTCCTCCTTCTGTTTTTCGACGACGATCATCCTGCCGAACGGCTTCCGCCAGCCGCTGTTCTGCATGGGCGAGTCGAACGGGCTTGAGCAGAAATACAGCGGCAGCATGGTCGGCGTCTTCATCTTTCCACGCTTCAAGCTGGAAGGGGCAAGCCAGATCACGACAGCGCCGCACGTCCTTTCAGACGCGCAAAGGACGGTGTAGCCCCTTAAATCTGTTCCGATCTAAGGAGTTGTGCGGGAGTTGGCGATAGGCCGGAAGAGCAAAATCAACGGCCGCTCCCGACGTCTTCGAGGGCGGCCTTTCTACTTTCCAGCGATCTGTTGGTTACTCCGGCTTGACCGGGATGTTGAGGCCCCTGGCGCTTGCCGGACGGGCGATGCAGCGCTCCAGCCAATCCGAGACGGCGGGGAATTTCGCATATTCGAGCACCTCGCAACCGCCATAGAAGATATCGGCGCCGCGAACCCAGGTGAAGGTGGTGATGTCGGCGATCGTATACTGATCGCCCATGATCCACTGACGACCCTTCAGCCGGCCCTCCAGCACGCCGAGCAACCGTTTGGATTCATCGCGATAGCGCTCCACCGGGTAGGAGTTGTTGGCGACCTTGTCGGCAGCGAATTTGTGGAAATGTCCGAACTGGCCGAACATCGGGCCGATACCCGCCATCTGGAAAAACACCCACTGGATGGTTTCGTAGCGACCGGCAGCATCAGCAGGGATGAGCTTGCCGGTTTTTTCCGCGAGATAAAGCAGGATGGCGCCGGATTCGAAAAGACCGATCGGCTTCCCGTCGGGACCGTTTGGATCGATGATCGCCGGAATGCGGCCGTTCGGATTGAGAGATTCGAATTCCGGCGACTTCTGCTCGTTGGCGGCGAAGGAAATATAATGCGGCTCATAGGCGAGAGCGAGCTCTTCGAGGGCGACGGAGACCTTCACCCCATTCGGCGTCTGCAGGGAATAGAGCTGGATGATATCGGAATTTCTAGCCGGCCAGCGCGTCGTGATCGGAAATGCGGAAAGATCTGCCATCGGAGCCTCCATGTTATCAGCCGACCATAGGAGACGAGGCTTCACAAAGGCAAGCGATGGCCGATCATCGTTCCATATTATTGAACGAACTGTCCGCTTCCGTTTATCTTTCCATAAAGCAAGAAAAAGGCGACATAGGTGACATCCGAGGTCCATCCGGTGCCGGGGCACCCAGATCTCCAGAGTCCTTCAAACGGAGACAACATCCATGTCCAACGTCATCATCCTGATTGCCCGCATTCTTCTGTCTTTCATGTTCATTCTTTCCGGCTTCATGAAGCTCACCGATCCTGCCGGTACTGCGGGCATGATCGCCGGTGCCGGCCTACCGGCAGCAACCCTGCTGGCCTATGTCGCAGGCCTTTTCGAACTGCTGGCCGGCCTTGCGGTTCTCACAGGCTTCCAGGTCCGCATTGCCGGCTGGCTGCTCGCCGCCTTCTGTGTCTTCACGGGCATTGCCTTCCACCTGCCCTACGCGAGTGGTACGGAACTCGTGAACATTCTCAACCAGATCATGGTCATGAAGAATATCACGCTGGCCGGCGCGTACATACTACTCGCCACCGTCGGTGCCGGCGCCTACTCGCTCGACGCCCGCCGCGGCGCCTATGCAGCCGCCTGATACCAGCAGACATCCTCCCATAAATGCGAAAACCCGCCGTCATCCGACGGCGGGTTTTTGCATGCTTTTCGAATGGCACTAGCTAGAGGGCGTCGCGCACTGCCTCGATGATTGCCTGCACAGCCGGTTCGCCGGCATGGCTTTCCTTGCGGGCGCGTACTAGGCAGGCCTGCGAATGCAGGATGACGCCGTCCTGGAGCACCTTCAGATGGTTGGCGCGCAGCGTCGAGCCGGTGGAGGTGATATCGACGATGATATCGGCCGAGCCGGACGCGGGGGCACCCTCGGTGGCGCCCAGGCTTTCGACGATGCGATAAAGCTGGATGCCGTGCTGGCTCGAAAAGAACTGCTGGGTCAGCCGCCAGTATTTGGTGGCGATGGCAAGGCGCCTGGAGTGGCGGGCGCGGAAATCGGCGGCGACATCGACGAGATCGGCCATGGTGTCGACATCGAGCCAGATCTCCGGCACGGCAACGACGACATCGGCATGGCCGAAGCCGAGCCGGGCGCAGAATTCGACGCGCTTATCGACCTCGGCAAAACCTTCCCGCATCAGATCCTCGCCGGTGACACCGAAATCGACGGTGCCGTTGCCGATTTCACGGGAGATTTCGGAAGCCGAGAGGAAGGCGATCTCCACATCATCCCAGCCTTCGACGCGGCCGCGGTAGGAGCGATCGTTGCCAACCGCCGAGATCGTCATGCCGGCACGTTCGAAGATCGCCGAAGCGTCCTCCTTCATCCGGCCCTTGGAGGGAAGCGCGATGGTGATGGTCATGCGGCTGCCCTTTCGGTTTCGATACGGTCGAGCCAGAAGGAGAAGCCGACGGCCGGAATGCGGTCCGTTGCGCCGAGGAAAGTCAGGAGCCGATCGAAGCGGCCGCCGCCGGCGAGCACCGCGGTCGAGCCTTCCACCGTCACCTCGAAGACGAGGCCGGTGTAATAATCGAGCGGCCGTCCGAAGGCGGCGCGATAGTCGAGACAGGAAAGATCGACGCCGGCATTGGAAAGTGCTGCGACCCGGCCATTGAAGCGGGCGAGCGCATTGCCGAGTTTCAGCCCGGCAGCATCGGCGAAACCGGCAAGGGCCGCGGACGCATTGACGAGCGGCACGTCAAGCGACAGGAACTCTTCCAGCACGTGGAAGGCCGCGTCGTCGAGGCGCGTTTCGGACAGGATAAGCTTTTCCTTGAGCCGTCGGGCAATCTCCAGGGCCGAACGGCCGGCATTCGTCGAATAGCCAGTCTTCTGCATCTCCCGCTCGAGATGGGCGACCAGCGCCTGCTCGTCGCCCGATGCGACAAGCCTGGCAATATCGTCGTCCAGCCCGGTGACGAATTGCGGGCTGACGAGGCTGGCAAGCAGCGCTTCCAGCTGGGTCATATTGCCGAAGGCGTGGATCAGCCGCTTCTGCCAGCCGAGCGGCAGGCCGAGCGCCTGGACGACCGCCTCGAACACCGCCTGGTCGCCCAGCGTCACCGCCAGGCGACGGCCCGGCAGCAGGCGGGCGAGAATGCCGGTGGCATCGCCGATGGCGCGGGCGTCGGCGTTTGACAGGTCGATATCGCCAAGATCCTCGATGCCGGCCTGATAGAATTCGTTGGCGCCGTCGCGGCGCTGGCGGAAAACCTCGCCGAGATAGGCATAACGCTTCGGCGTGCCGGTCGCCGTCTCGATGTGGCGCAGACAGACGGGGATGGTGAATTCGGGACGCAGGCAGAGGCTGGCGCCGGTTTCGCTCTCGGTCATGAAGATGCGGCGGCGCAGATCCTCGCCGGCGATATCAAGGAAAGGTTCGGCCGGCTGAATGACAGGCGTATCGATGCGCTCGGCATTGCGCGCGACAAATTCGGCAAGCAGGTCGTTGGAGAATTCGGGGAGGTTGATCAGAGGCATGCGGGCCTCCGAACGATAGGCAAAGAGCGTGTCGGAAATGCCTCAGACATTGCCGCCCGCCCTCTTTCGATCCTCGGCCTGCGCAGCAAGGATCTCCTTCACCTTGGCGACGAGGTCGGCTTCCGGCGCCGTCTCCTGCGCCACGCGCGCTTCGCGCCAGCTGGCATTGTCTTCGATCTCGCCGGAGAGCCGCTTGCCTTCGATCAGATCCTTGATCTGCACGACGCCTTCGGCGCGCTCGTCGCCGCCCTGGATGATGGCGACAGGGCAGCCGCGGCGATCGGCATATTTCAGCTGGTTGCCGAACTTCTTCCAGTTGCCCTGGAACATCTCGGCGCGAATGCCGGCGGCGCGCAGTTCCTGCGTCATCTTCTGATAGCGGCCCATCGCCTCGACATCGCCGTCCATGACGGTCACCAGCACCGGCTCGATGACCTCACTCGCGCCGAGCTTGCCGAGGTTCTTCAGCGCCGTCATCAGCCTGGAGACGCCGATCGAAAAGCCGGTCGCCGGAACCGGCTGACCCATGAAGCGGGAGACGAGGCCATCATAACGACCGCCGCCGCCGACCGAACCGAAGACGACCTTTTCGCCCTTTTCGTTGGTGACGTCGAAGCTCAGTTCGGCCTCATAGACCGGGCCGGTATAATATTCGAGGCCGCGGACAACGGAGGGGTCGATCTTGATGCGGTCAGGGCCATAGCCGGCGCTGGTGACGAGTGCCGCGATGAAATTCAGCTCCTCGACGCCTTCCCCACCCTTGGCGGTTCCCGCGACCAGCTCGGCGAGACGGGCAGCGCTTTCGGCATAGTCCTTGATGCCGACAAAGAACAGCACCTTGTCGATCTGCTCCTGGTTAAGCCCGGCGCCCTTGGTGAAGTCGCCGGATTCATCCTTGCGGCCGGGGCCGAGCAGCAGCGCCACGCCCTCCGGGCCGAACTTGTCGAGCTTGTCGATGGCGCGCAGCACGTTCAGCCGCTGGCCGGCCTTGTCGTCGCCGCCGAGACCGATCGCCTCGAGCACGCCGTCCAGAACCTTGCGGTTATTGACGCGGATGACATAGTCGCCGCGCTTGATGCCGAGGGCTTCCAGCGTATCGGCCATCATCATGCACATTTCGGCATCGGCCTGGACGCCGGGCGCGCCGACGGTATCGGCATCGAACTGCATGAACTGACGGAAGCGGCCGGGGCCGGGCTTCTCGTTGCGGAAGACGTAACCGGCGCGATAGGTGCGGTAGGGCAGCTGGATCTCGTTGAAATTCTCGGCGACATGACGGGCGAGCGGCGCCGTCAGGTCGTAACGCAGCGACATCCATTGTTCGTCATCGTCCTGCAGCGAGAACACGCCCTCGTTCGGCCGGTCGCTGTCAGGCAGGAACTTGCCGAGCGCATCGGTATATTCGAACAGCGGCGTTTCGAGCGGATCGAAACCATAATGCTCATAGACTTCCCTGATCTTTGCCGTCATCTCGTTGACGGCGCGGATATCACCGGCCGTCCGGTCGACGAAGCCGCGCGGCAGGCGGGCCTTGAGCTTTTGTGGTTTCTTCTGCTTGTCGTTCATTTCCGGGAATTCCACTGACTGTGACAGTGGCGGTTTCCTAGCGGATTGGGCGGGGAGCGGCAAGGGCGAAGGGTCTTGATGTGGCTGCGAGAATCGATTGAACGAAGAGGCATCCATCAGAAATGCGGATATGCTCATGATCACTGAGGCGCTTCTCTATGCCACGACCTTGCCGCTGACCGGCAAGCCGCATCGAAAGTTCATCCGCTATTCCGTCAATCTCTGGTCGCGCGCCGGGCGCTGCGCCGGGGATTGGGCCGAACATGAGGAGATGAGCCGGAAGGCGATCCTGGCGGCGACCGCCGATCTCAGGCAGAAGCGGACCGCCGTCGTGCTCGGTTCCGGCCTGTTGCGCGATGTACCGATCGGGGTGCTGGCGCGAGATTTCGACACCGTCGTGCTGGTCGATCTCGTTCATCTCGCCTCGGTGCGCCTGTGGCTGTCGGCCAAGGGCTATCGCAATGTCCGGCTGATCGAGCGCGATCTCTCCGGCTACGATGAACTTGCCGCCGGCCGCGAGCCCGAACCGCTCGGTTTCCTGCGCGCTGTGCCCTATCTCGATCTCGTGGTTTCTGCCAACCTCTTGTCACAGATCGGTCGCGGTGTGAAACGGCGCCATGAAGCTGACGCCGGGCGAATGCCTGAAGACACGGTGGAAAGACTGATCGCGGCACATCTGGCCGGGCTTTCCGGGCTTTCCTGCCGCAGTTGCCTGGTGACCGATATCGCCTATGCCGTTATCGATCGCAACGAGAGGACGCATGAGGAGGTCGACCTGCTGCATGGCGTTTTGCCGCCACCGGCAAAAGCTAGCTGGACATGGCCGGTGGCGCCGCTCGGCGAAGAGAGCAAGGATTACCGGATCGAGCACAAGGTCATTGCCACCTAGCGCATCGTGCTTTGCGCGTCTGAAAAGACGCGCGGCGCTGTAGTGATCAGGATGTGATCGCCGGTCGGCTTGGCTTGCATCCGGCCTTCGCCTATAAAACAGCATGCGCATGCTCGCCCTCATCACGATGTTTCTCGGCTGGCTGGTCTACAGCGCCATGTCCGCATGGGCGGGCTGTCCGACATGTGCGTCGATGAACGCACCGGTCGCCGTCGAAACCGGCAGTATGCACCATGAGATATCAGGCATGAATATGCCTGGGGCGGCTGATAAGGCCGATCCGTTGAAAGACCCTTGCGCCACCGGTAATTCCGCGCATATGCCGCTTTGCGCCGCCTGTCTGCTGCTGCCACCGGCGGTGATGGTCATGGCCAGCGGAAAGTCCATCTTCGGCTATCCCGTCCCGGCGCTTGCCCGCGCCCTCGATGACAACAAACCGACACCGCAGTCGCCGCCTCCCCGACTGTCCTGACACCACAGCAATCCATGCCAATCGGGTGGCCCAGCTGCCCGGCAAACCTATTGTCAGACAGAGGAAGGAACTCTCATGTCTTTGAAAATCATCGCCCTCACTGCAATGCTCGCCATCATTGCCGCTCCTGTCCTTGCCGAAGACAAACCGATGGATATGAGCAAGCCGATGGGCAACCACGATGCGGCAAGCCACGCCTTCAGCGAGGCCAACGCCAAGATGCACAAGGATATGATGATCGAGTATAGCGGCGATGCTGATGCGGATTTCGTCCGCGGCATGATCCCGCACCACCAGGGCGCGATCGATATGGCCAGGATCGAGCTGCAATATGGAAAAGATCCCGATATCCGCAAGCTCGCCGAAGCCGTCATCAAGGCGCAGGAAGCCGAGATCGCCGAGATGAACGCCTGGCTCAAAGCCCACGGCAAATAATCGATCGTTATGAAGAAGGGGAACGCCGGAAATGTCCGGCGTTCCCCAGGACTTATGTTGGCGAGGTCAGTCCTTCGGCTCGAAATCGGCCGGGCGGCGGCCGGCGCCCTGTCGCGCCAGCATCCAGCCCGGATATTCCGGAGCAAGCGCGCTCACCTCGTCGAGCTTCTTCATATCGTCACCATCGAGCTTCAGCTTGACGGCGGCAAGGTTCTGGTCGAGCTGATCGACCCGCTTGGCGCCGATGATGACTGTGGTGACGAAGGGCTTGGCGAGGATATAGGCGAGCGCCACAGTGGCGACGCTGACGCCGTGCTTTTCGGCGACTTCGCGCATGACGGCGACGCAGGCCCAGGCCTTGTCCTTGTCGACGGGCGGGAAATCGAAACTGGCGCGGCGGCCTTCGCCGTTGCCGGGCGCGCCGGGACCGTATTTGCCGGAGAGCAGACCGCCAGCGAGCGGCGACCAGACCATCAGGCCGAGCTTTTCCTCCTGCATCATCGGCACGATGTCGCGTTCGAGATCGCGGCCGGCGATGGAGTAATAGGCCTGCACGGTTTCAAAACGGGCAAAGCCGCGGCGTTCGGACAGGCCGAGCGCTTTGGAAATGCGCCAGGCCTGCCAGTTGGAGACGCCGATATAGCGCACGAGACCGCGGGAAACGAGATCGTCAAGAGCGCGCAGCGTCTCCTCGATCGGCGTCACCGTATCGGTCGCGTGGATCTGATAGAGGTCGATATGATCCGTCTGCAGGCGCTTGAGGCTCGCCTCGACGGAATCCATGATGTGGCCGCGCGAGGCACCGCGGTCGTTCGGCTTGTCGCCCATGACGCCGTAGACCTTGGTGGCGATGACGACGTCCTTGCGGGGGATGTCGAGGTTCTTCAGCGCCTGGCCGAGCAGCCTTTCGGACTCGCCGGATGAATAGACGTCGGCCGTGTCGATGAAATTGACGCCTGATGCAAGCGAGCGCTCGACGATCCGGTCGGCGGCATTCTGGTCGACGTCGGCGATGGCGCCCCACATACTGCCTTGTTTGGCTTCGCCGAAGGTCATCGTGCCCAGGCAGATTTCCGAGACGAAAAGTCCCGTATTTCCGAGTTGATTGTAACGCATGGTCGAAAAATTCCTTTGTGTCTGCCGCAAGAGGGGCTTGCGAACTGCTGAACTTCATTTTTTGATTATTGGCCTGCATATGACAGGCACAGCCGTGGCTGGCTGCAAGGTGAGGCGATTTTCATGTAGTGCGGCGG
>NZ_JBFUAY010000010.1:0-100150 GCF_056406015.1 Rhizobium sp. P1_E1
GGCCGCAAGGTCAACGAGCTTTCCGGCGGCATGCAGCAGCGTGTCGGCCTTGCCCGCGCCTTTGCCACCGGCGCCCCGATCCTGCTCATGGACGAGCCTTTCTCGGCGCTCGACCCATTGATCCGCACCCGCCTGCAGGACGAGCTCCTGGAGTTCCAGCGGCGGCTGAAGAAGACCATTCTTTTCGTCAGCCACGATCTCGACGAGGCCTTCCGCATCGGCAATCGCATCGCCATCATGGAGAGCGGCCGCATCATCCAGTGCGGAACGCCCCACGACATCGTCAAGAACCCCGCAGACCAGTATGTCGCCGATTTCGTGCAGAACCTCAATCCGATCAACATGCTGACGGCGGCCGACGTCATGCAGCCGGGCCTTGGCCAGACTGCCGCCGGCATGAGCGTCAGCGCCACGGCCCGCGCCGCGACCCCGCTCATCGATATCCTCGATGCCCTTGCCCGCCAGCCAGGCAGTATCGGCATCGTCGAGAACGGCGCGATCGTCGGCACCATCTCGGCTCAGGATATCGTTGCCGGCCTCACCCGCCATCGCCGCAAGCAGGAAGCTTGATGTTTTCCATCCGCTTTGTCACAAAGTGGATATGAAAGATCAGCCCTCGCCCCTACGCGAAACCGACGACAATGCCCGAAAGCTCGCCCGCGTGCTTCTGCGCTCCGCCAGGCACGCGGCGATTGCCGTTCTCGCCCCCGAGACCGGCTTTCCCTTCGCCAGCCGCGTGCTCGTCGCCACCGATATCGACGGCATCCCCGTCATCCTGGTTTCGCAGCTGTCGGCTCATACCAAGGCGCTCGCCAGAGACCCGCGCGCCTCGCTCCTGACCGGCGAGCCCGGCAAGGGGGATCCCCTTGCCTATCCCCGTCTGACGACCCAATGCCTGGCAGAACCCATCGAGCACAGCAATCCATTCTACGCGCGGATCCGCGCGCGTTTTCTCGCTCGCCACCCCAAGGCGAAACTTTATATCGACTTTCCTGATTTCCTGTTCTTCCGTCTCAAGCCTGAGCAGGCCAGCCTCAATGGCGGTTTCGGCCGCGCCTACCAACTCGATGGGAACGATCTCGTAATCCAGTCGGCCGCGAATGAGGAGATTGCCGCCAGGGCAACAGAGACAGTGCGAGATTTAGTAGAACGCCACCCCGATGTGGAGGAAAGCCTTGCTACTAGGCTAAAGGCGCCGGAATCGGGCTCTTGGCGCATTTGTGGTGTGGATTCCTCAGGTTTCGACATGATTTCCGGCGATTTTCTGCTGCGATACGAGTTCGAAACCCTCGCTGTGGATGCCGATCACATTTGTTCAAACATATCTAAAATAGCATACTCGATACCTTAAATTTAGGTATATACAATCTTCGAGCCCAGTTGCTAATTTTTGATGTCAGTCAAAATCCCGGCTGGCGGCCTGCGCCAACACACTTGATGTACGTTTCGCATTAGGAAGATAACATATGGAAACCTCTGATTTGGCCGATCACACGAACGTGGCGGCAGCTTTATTGTCGGCCATGGCAAACCCGAAGAGATTGCTGATCTTGTGTAGCCTCGTGAAGGGCGAAGTGGCCGTCGGCGTGCTTGCGACGCAGGTCGGGCTCAGCCAGTCGGCTCTCTCTCAACACCTGTCGAAATTGCGCGCTCAAAAGCTGGTCAAGACCCGTCGGGACGCACAGACCATCTATTATTCGAGCACCTCCGAGCCGGTCATGAAGATCCTTGCAACGCTCGAAGATATCTACCTCGTGCAGAACCGGAACAGATCCGCCGCTTAATGATAGCGCTGACATGAAGTCGGCCGATGCCATGCCGCAAGGGAATGTTCCCGGAGGCTTGGCAACGATATTTCAGCACGTGAACCTTATGGCACGACCGGCAAATTTGCGATTTGCCGGTCGTGCCTTTGCGCGCCCGGTCTTTTGCTCCTTTCGCCGGCGGGGAAAGAATTGCAGCCTGATCGCGCTGAAGCGCTCGCCCCGTGATCGACCCAGACAAGTTGAGCCTCCCGTTAGGAACCGTTCTCGGGACTTTTCCCGTTGACGCCTTGGGAAGCCCTGATAATTTGACCGGGCAGTAAAAATATGGGCGTAAAGCCCCCGGGAAAGGGCCGACAGCGGCCAGGAGAACAGCATGTCCAATCGCCTCAACGCACCGAACGATCTTCGCGCCTTCTGGATGCCGTTTACGGCAAATCGCCAGTTCAAGAAGGAGCCGCGTTTGTTCGTTGGCGCCAAGGACATGTACTATACGACCCATGACGGCCGTCAGGTGCTGGACGGCACCGCTGGCCTCTGGTGCGTCAATGCCGGCCACTGCCGCCCGAAGATCACCGAGGCGATCCGCGAGCAGGCCGGCGAGCTCGATTACGCGCCGGCCTTCCAGCTCGGCCATCCCAAGGCCTTCGAACTGGCAAACCGCCTGGTCGACATTGCCCCGGAAGGCCTGAACCACGTTCTCTATACCAACTCCGGTTCCGAATCCGTCGAGACCGCGCTCAAGGTGGCGCTCGCCTATCACCGGGTGAAGGGCAATGGATCACGGTTCCGCCTGATCGGCCGCGAGCGCGGCTATCACGGCGTCAATTTCGGCGGCATCTCCGTCGGCGGCATCGTCACCAACCGTAAGATGTTCGGCACGCTTCTAACCGGCGTCGATCACATGCCGCACACCCACCAACCCGGCAAGAACAACTTCACCCGCGGCGAGCCCGAGCATGGCGGCGACATCGCCACCGAGCTCGAGCGTATCGTCACCCTGCATGACGCCTCTACCGTCGCCGCCGTCATCGTCGAGCCGGTGGCAGGCTCCACCGGCGTCTTGATCCCGCCCAAGGGCTACCTGCAGAAGCTGCGCGAGATCTGCACCAAACACGGCATCCTTCTAATCTTCGACGAGGTCATCACCGGCTTCGGCCGCCTCGGCGCCCCCTTCGCCGCCCAGTATTACGACGTCAAGCCCGACATGATCACCGCCGCCAAGGGACTGACCAATGGTGTCATCCCGATGGGCGCCGTCTTCGTCACCTCCGAGATCCATGATGCTTTCATGAACGGCCCGGAGCACATGATCGAGTTCTTCCACGGCTACACCTATTCCGGCAACCCGATCGCTTCCGCCGCCGCACTCGCCACGCTCGACACCTATAAGGAAGAGGGGCTGCTGACACGCGCCGCCGAGCTTTCCGACTACTGGGCCGACGCGCTGCATTCGCTAAAGGACTGCCCCAATGTCATCGACATCAGGAACACCGGCCTGATCGGCGCGATCGAACTCGACCCGATCGCCGGCGAGCCGACCAAGCGTGCCTTCACCGCTTTCCTGAAAGCCTATGAAAGCGGCCTGCTGATCCGCACCACAGGCGATATCATCGCGCTCTCGCCGCCGCTGATCATCGAGAAGCACCATATCGACGAGCTCTTCGACAAGCTGCGGACCATCCTGCAGAACAACATCTGAGAAGCTCTGAAATTTCCGGCAAAAGGGCATGCAGCACGTCAAAGTGTTATAGCGCCGCGCGTCTGAAAGGACGCGCGGCGCTATAAGTCCACGCAGGCCGGTTTGTTGCCAAGCTGGATAGACCTCAGGTCACGGCGGCGACGGAAAGGCAGAGGGCGAATTTCTTCAACAGCCGGCGATCGAAATGCCCTTCGTTACCAAGCATCCATTTCAGTGCTTGGCTCGCGCTCCATGGCGCCCTGTACGGCCGCACCGAGGTGATGGCGTCGTAGACGTCGCAAATCGCAGCAATACGCGCATGGAGGCTGACCTGCGCCTCGGAAAGTTTGCGGGGGTAGCCTTTGCCGTCGATACGCTCATGATGGTTGAGGCATACGTCGAGAACAATTTCCGAAATGCCTTCCTGGCGCGACAGGATTGCGTGTCCCTTTTCCGGATGGTCGCGGATCATCTTGATCTCGTCCTCGTCCAGGGGGCCCTCCTTGTTGAGTATCTCGAGCGGAATTTCGAGCTTGCCGACGTCGTGCAGCAATCCTGCTGTGCCGAGCATCTGAACAGTTGTCTCGTCAAGTCCGAGATGACGGCTGAAAAGGATCATCAGCGCGCTCACCGAAATCGAATGCAGGAACGTCGCCTCGTCCTTGGATTTCAGACGCGTAACGCTCAGAAAGACCGTGGGATTCTGATCGATAGACTTGGAGACTGAGGAAATCACCGGCGCCACCTGATCGACGCTGATCTCATCGCCATGCTGGAGTCGACCGAAAACGCTTTCCAGCACTTGCATGGATTTCTGGATGGTCTCGCGTGCCGCCTTGGTGTCGATCTCGATGTTGCCACCTGGCAGGCCGTCAATATCCAGGCCTCTGCTGGTGTTGATGATCACGCCTATCATGCCGTTCTTGCGAAGCTTCTGGGCATCGATTTCACGGCGCAGAAGAAATCTGCGCTTGGACAGAAAGGGATCGTGCCATGCACCCTCGATGGCCTCTACAAACATTCCGGTGCGCACCTGCCTGGCTTCGACCCGCTTGAGCATCCAGCTCTCTATTCCTGAAATAACTCTCTGTTTATTGTCGACCGTTCTTTTGCATCGCAGCAATATATGCGCGAATAATGGTTCTACCCTAATTGGTAGAATCAAATGTTAATCTCGAAACAGAATTCGAATATTCAGAAAGACGAAGAGAGCCTCCGCGAAATTCGCCAGGTTTCATCGGCGCATCGCTGACGCGGGGTACCGGCACCCTCTAGAAATCGGCAGACGGCGTCAAAATCGACGATTTCGGACGATTTCGCACGGGATCGGCTCAATTCTCGTTTCATTTTGCTATCAACTTGCGAAATCTCACCAAAATTCCTAGAAATCTTGCCGTTGCACCCATTCGAGCCAAATATGGCCGGAGGGCGCATTGATCGCGCCGATATCGATCGTCCTTGGCACGGCCTTAGGGCCGTTGAACGATCYGGAAAAGCCGGCGCGACGCTTCATCGCGGGTCGAATGACCCCATCCAAGGAGACAGACAATGACCCTCAAGACTTTGACGGCGACCCTCGTCGCGTCACTCGCCTTTGCGCCGCTTGCCCACGCCGATATCACCATCGGCCTGATCGCGCCGCTGACCGGCCCCGTCGCTGCCTATGGCGACCAGGTGAAGAACGGCGCTCAGACAGCAGTCGACGAGATCAACAAGAAGGGCGGGATTCTCGGCGAGAAGGTCGTCCTCGAACTGGCCGACGATGCCGGCGAGCCGAAGCAGGGCGTTTCCGCCGCCAACAAGGTCGTCGGCGACGGCATCCGTTTCGTCGTCGGCCCAGTGACCTCAGGCGTCGCCATTCCCGTTTCGGACGTGCTTGCTGAAAACGGCGTGCTGATGGTCACCCCGACCGCGACCGCCCCTGACCTGACCAAGCGCGGTCTCACCAACGTGCTGCGCACCTGCGGACGCGACGACCAGCAGGCCGAAGTCGCCGCCAAATATGTGCTGAAGAATTTCAAGGACAAGCGCGTCGCCATCGTCAACGACAAGGGCGCCTATGGCAAGGGCCTCGCCGACGCCTTCAAGGCGACGCTGAACGCCGGAGGCATCACCGAAGTCGTCAATGACGCGATCACGCCCGGCGACAAGGATTTCAGCGCGCTCACCACCCGCATCAAGTCGGAAAAGGTCGACGTGGTCTATTTCGGCGGCTACCACCCGGAAGGCGGCCTGCTCGCCCGCCAGCTGCATGACCTCGCCGCCAACGCGACGATCATCGGCGGCGACGGCCTCTCCAACACCGAATTCTGGGCAATCGGCACCGATGCGGTAGCAGGCACCATCTTCACCAACGCTTCGGACGCCACGAAGAGCCCGGATTCCAAAGCCGCAGCCGACGCGCTCGCCGCGAAGAACATCCCGGCCGAGGCCTTCACGCTCAACGCCTATGCCGCCGTCGAAGTGCTGAAGGCCGGCATCGAGAAGGCCGGCAGCGCCGAGGATGCGGAAGCCGTTGCGACCGCGCTGAAGGGCGGCGAAGAAATCCCGACCGCCATCGGCAAGGTCACCTACGGCGAAACCGGCGACCTGACCTCGCAGAGCTTCTCGCTCTACAAATGGGAAGCCGGCAAGATCGTCGCCGCCGAGTAAACCATCGCGGACCGTCGACCACCGGGCGCCCCTATGGCGCCCGGTTTCGTTTTGCGGCACTCGCTTGTGGCGGCAGATCGGTTATAAGTTTCGGAATCGGTTGTAATGTGAGCAATACCATGACCACCAAGCTCGAACGTCTCATCGACCAGGGCGTCGGCCGCGTGCCGGCCGATATCGTGCTGAAGGGCGGCCGTTTCTTCGATCTCGTTACCGGCGAACTCGTCCTGTCGGACATTGCGATCGGCGCCGATCGCATCGTCGGCACCTCAGGCGATTATGATGGCGAGACCGAAATCGATATATCGGGCAGGATCGTCGTTCCCGGCTTCATCGACACGCATCTGCATATCGAATCTTCGCTCGTCACACCGCATGAATTCGATCGCTGCGTTCTGCCCTACGGCGTGACGACCGCGATCTGCGATCCGCACGAAATCGCCAATGTGCTCGGAACCGCCGGCATCGAATTCTTTCTGGAATCGGCGCTGGAGACGATCATGGACATCCGCGTCCAGCTCTCCTCCTGTGTTCCGGCGACGCATCTCGAAACCTCCGGCGCCGACCTGCCGATCGAGCGCCTCCTGCCCTACCGCCACCACCCGAAGGTCATCGGCCTTGCCGAATTCATGAATTTCCCCGGCGTGATCCACAAGGATCCCGTCTGCATGACCAAGCTTGATGCCTTCCAGGGCGGCCATATCGACGGTCACGCGCCGCTACTGTCCGGCAACGACCTCAATGGCTACCTCTCGGCCGGCATCCGCACCGAGCACGAATGCACGACTGCCGCCGAAGCGCTGGAAAAGATCCGCAAGGGCATGCATATCCTTGTGCGCGAGGGTTCGGTATCCAAGGATCTCGCGGCGCTGATGCCTATTATCACCGAGCGGCTTTCCCCTTACCTGGCACTCTGCACCGATGACCGCAATCCGCTCGATATCGCCGAACAGGGCCATCTCGATCATATGATCCGCACGGCGATCGCAAGCGGCGTCGAGCCCCTGGCGATCTACCGCGCCGCCTCGATTTCGGCCGCCCGCGCCTTCGGCCTCAGGGACCGCGGCCTGGTCGCGCCGGGCTGGCGCGCCGATCTGGTGGTTCTCGACAGCCTGGAAAACTGCCGCGCCGACATGATCTTCTCCGCCGGTCGCCGCGTCACCGATGCGCTCTTTTCTTCGCGCAGGCCGGTTGCCCCGATCGGCCTCGACAGCGTCAAGGCCAGGCCCGTCAACGCCGCCCATTTCGGCGTCCCGGTCGCCGAGGGCGAGACGCCTGTCATCGGCGTCATGCCGGGCAAGATCATCACCGAGCATCGCCGCTATCGCCTGCCCGTCAGGGGCAACGAGACGACGGTCGATCTCGCCAACGATATCATCAAGGTCGCCGTCATCGAGCGCCACGGCAGGAACGGCAACCATGCCAACGGCTTCGTCCAGGGCTTCGGCCTGAAGAAGGGTGCGATCGCCTCGACCGTCGGCCATGACAGCCACAATATCTGCGTGGTCGGCGTCAGCGAGGACGACATGGCCTGCGCCGCAAACCGCCTTGGCGAGATCAAGGGCGGCTTCGTCGTCGTCGAAGACGGCAAGGTCACCGGCGAAATCGCCCTGCCCATCGCCGGTCTTATGAGCCTCGAGCCCTACGAGACGGTTCGCGACATCCTCCACCATCTGCGCAAGGCCGCCTTCGCGCTCGGCGCCACGCTGGAAGAACCTTTCCTCCAGCTCGCTTTCCTGCCGCTGCCGGTCATCCCGCACTTGAAGATATCCGACCGCGGCATGGTGGATGTGGACAAGTTCGCGCTCATCGGGTGATGCGATTGAAACAGGGCTGGCTCGGTGGTGGACAACCTCTCGGCGGTCGCCTTCAGAGACACAGCAGTCGAACATCAAACCCGCGCGCAAAACCCGTCGAGCGCCGCAAGCTTCACTGACCCCGCGCCCGCTACCGCCTCGAAGCCCGGCATATCAAGCGGTTCCCCGAGCACGATGCCACCAGGCAGGCGGAATTCCGCCGGTTTGCGCGTCAGGTTGAAAACGAAGAGCAGTTTTTCTCCGTCCTTTTCGCGGGTGAAGGCGAGCAGGTCCTGGTTGGTGCCGATGAAGGCCATGTCGCCGTCGACCAGCGCCGGATGGCTCTTCCGGAATGCAAGCGTCTTGCGGTAGTGGTGCAGCACCGAGCTATCGCTCGCCTCCTGCGTATCGACGGAAAGTGCTGCCTGCTCGTAAGGCACCGGCAGCCAGCTCTTTTCCGCGGATGTGAAGCCCGCATGCGCCTTGCCGGCTTCCCAGGGCATCGGCGTGCGGCATCCGTCGCGGCCCTTGAAGGCCGGCCAGAAGCGGATGCCGTAAGGGTCGCGCAGATCCTCGAAGGCGAGCTCTGCCTCGGGCAGGCCGAGCTCCTCGCCCTGATAGAGGCAGATCGAGCCACGTAGCGCCGCAAGCACCGAGACCGCCAGCTTGGCGATGACAGGCCGTTCTTCCTCCGTCCGCGCGAAACGGCTGACATGGCGCATGACGTCATGGTTGGAAAAAGCCCAGCAGACCCAGCCGTCCGTGACTGCCTTGTGGAAGGCCTCGACGCAGCCGCGAATATGCTCGGCGGTGAAATCCGGCCCGAGCAGATCGAATGTGTAGCACATGTGCAGCTTGTCGCCGCCGCTCGTATAGGCGCCAACCGTCTTCAGCGAACGCGCGCCATCGCCGACTTCGCCGACAGTCGTGCGATCCTCGTACTGATCGAGCAGCGCCCGGAAGCGCTTGAGGAAATCGACATTTTCCGGCTGCGTCTTGTCGTAGAGGTGGTTCTGCATGCCGTAGGGATTGCTGTCGGGCGCATCAAGGCCTGCGTCATCTTCATCCGGCTCGTGCGGCGGATTGCTCCTGAGCAGCTTGTCGCAGAAATAATAGTTGACCGTATCCAGGCGGAAGCCGTCGACGCCGCGGTCGAGCCAGAACTTCACCGTCTCGAGGACCGCATCCTGCACGGCCTTGTTGTGGAAGTTGAGGTCCGGCTGCGAGGTCAGGAAATTGTGCTGGTAATATTGCCGGCGCACGCCATCCCATTCCCAGCCCGGCCCGCCGAAAATCGACAACCAGTTGTTCGGCGCTGTACCATCCGGCTTCGGATCGGCCCAGACATACCAATCCGCCTTGGGATTGGTCCGGCTCGATCGGCTCTCGACGAACCAGGGATGCCGGTCGGAGGTATGCGAGATCACCTGGTCGATAACAACCTTGATGCCGAGCCTGTGCGCTTCGGCCATCATCTCGTCGAAATCGGCGAGCGTCCCGAAGATTGGATCGACGTCGCAATAATCGGAAACGTCGTAGCCCATGTCGGCCATCGGCGACTTGAAGAAGGGCGAGAGCCAGATCGCGTCGACGCCGAGGCTGGCTATATGCGGCAGCCGGCGGGTGATTCCCCTGAGATCGCCAAGACCGTCGCTGTTGGTGTCCTGAAACGAGCGCGGATAGACCTGATAGATCACCGCGCCGCGCCACCAGTCCGCACTCCCGCCTGCCTGCAATGCCATCGGCTACATCTCCTGCCTCGTTTGCGCTCGCCACACTAAAGCGGACAAAACAAAAGACAACCGGGTGAAGCCGTGATGAGAGCGTGGCGGATGTCACGGCGCGTCGTCGCGATCCGACAAGGGGGAGACGTATATAGGCTTGTCCACAACCCGTTTCCACACTCCGGATTTGGGGTTGCAACGCAAAGCCTTTGCGATAATGTGCGCGCTGACCTGCACGTAAGAGGTCAAACACCGGGAACAAATGTCTAATAAAGGCGAAAAGCCTAGAAAGGTGGACCCACCATGAACCATTTCGCGAAAAAATTTCTCGCCTCGGCAATGCTTGGCACATTGCTGGCGTTTTCGGCCCATGCGGCCACGCTCAACATTCACAATGGTGGCGACCCGCAGTCGCTCGATCCGCAGAAGCTTTCCGGAGACTGGGAAAACCGTATCGCCGGCGACATTTTCGAAGGCCTCGTCACCGAGGACGCCAAGGATAATCCGATCCCCGGCCAGGCCGAAAGCTGGACGATTTCGCCTGATGGCAAGGTTTACACCTTCAAGCTTCGCGACGGCATCAAATGGTCAGATGGCCAGCCGGTAACGGCAGGAGACTTCGTCTTCGCCTTCCAGCGCCTCGTCGACCCGAAGAACGCCGCCGACTATGCCTATCTGCAGTTCACCATCAAGAACGCCGAAAAGATCAACAAGGGTGAGATCACCGATCTCAACGAACTCGGCGTCAAGGCGATCGACGACAAGACGCTCGAAATCACCCTTGAAAACGCCACCCCCTATTTCATTAATGCCCTGATGCATTACACCGCCTACCCGCTGCCGAAGCATGTCGTCGAGGCGAAGGGCCAGGATTGGGTCAAGATCGGCAACATCGTCACCAACGGCCCCTACAAGCCGGTCGAATGGGTTCCGGGCTCGCATGTCACCACAGTTAAGAACGATCAGTGGTATGACACCAAGGACCTGAAGATCGACGGAGCGAAGTTCTTCGTGCTCGAAGACCAGGAAGCCGCGCTGAAACGCTACCGCGCCGGCGAATTCGATATCCTCACCGACTTCCCGACCGACCAATACGAGTGGATGAAGAAGAACCTGCCGGGCCAGGCGCATGTCGCCCCCTTCTCCGGCCTCTATTATTACGTCGTCAACTCACAGAAGCCGCCCTTCAGCGACAAGCGCGTCCGCCAGGCTCTCTCCATGGCGATCAACCGTGAAGTCATCGGCCCGCAAATCCTCGGCACCGGCGAGCTGCCGGCCTATTCCTGGGTTCCGCCGGGCACGGCGAATTACGGCGAGCCGGCCTATGTCAGCTGGAAGGACCTGCCCTATAGCGAGAAGGTCGCCGAAGCCAAGAAGCTTCTGACCGAAGCCGGTTTCGGCCCGGACAAGCCGCTGCACGCCGTGCTGAGCTACAACACCAACGACAACCACAAGCGCATCGCCGTCGCCATCGCCTCCATGTGGAAGCCGCTCGGCGTCGATGTCGAGCTCGTCAATGCCGAAACCAAGGTGCATTACGACCAGATGCAGCGTGGCCAGGTCGAAATCGGCCGCGCCGGCTGGCTCGCCGACTATAACGACCCGGACAATTTCCTGAACCTTCTGGTGACAGGCGTCCAGATGAACTACGGCCGCTGGTCCAATCCCGAGTACGACAAGATGATCAAGGAAGGCAACGCCGAGACGGATCTCACCAAGCGTGCCGCGATCTTCAAGAAGGCCGAACAGCTGGCGCTGGATGAATCCGCCGCCCTGCCGATCTACTACTATGTCTCGAAGAACGTCGTTTCGCCGAAGATCGAAGGCTTCGTCGACAACATCCAGGACATCCACCGCACCCGCTGGCTGTCGATGAAAGAGTAAGGGAAAACGGTCCTTTCCGCGCGTTGCGGAAAGGACCGGCCCACGACCATGATCAAATACGCACTCCGTCGCCTTCTGTCGACGATCCCCGTCATGTGGATCGCCGTAACAGCCTCGTTTTTTGTTTTGCGCCTTGCCCCCGGCGGCCCTTTCGATGGCGAAAGGCCATTGCCGCCGGTGATCCTGAAGAACCTTGCGATCCACTACAATCTCGACAAGCCGCTCATCMAGCAGTACCTGATCTATGTCGGTGACCTGCTCCGGGGCGATCTTGGCCCCTCCTTCGCCAGCGAAGATTTCACCGTCGCCCAGCAGATTATGATCGGTCTGCCCTACACCTTCACCATCGGTACGGCTGCCTTCCTGATTGCCATCATCGTCGGTGTCGCCGTCGGCTGTCTTGGGGCGCTCTATCAGAACAAGGCACCGGATTATATTCTGGGCGCGCTCATTCTGATCGGCGTCGTGCTACCGAACTTCCTGATCGCGCCCATCCTGCAGCTCGTCTTCGGCATCCATCTCGCATGGTTTCCAGTCGGCGGCTGGGGTGACGGCTCGATCAAATACCTCATCCTGCCGATCGTCGTTCTCGCCCTGCCGCATGCCGGCCGTATCTCGCGCATTACGCGCGGCTCGATGATCGAGGTGATGAACCAGAATTTTATCCGTACCGCCAAGGCAAAGGGCATCGGCCCTCGACTGACGGTCATGCGCCACGCGCTGAAGCCCGCCTTGATGCCGGTCGTCTCCTATTTGGGTCCGGCAGCAAGCTATCTTCTCACCGGCTCGCTTGTTGTCGAGAGCATCTTCGGATTGCCCGGCATCGGCCGCTATTTCGTCAACGCAGCGCTGAACCGTGATTACGGCATGGTTCTCGGCACGGTCATCTTCTACATGGTGCTGATCGTGTTCCTGAACCTTCTCGTTGATATCGCCTATGCGTGGCTCGATCCGAAAGTGAGAAACAGATGATCCTCAACCCCGCAAAACGCGAGCTGCTCGCCCAGGAGCTGCTGGCGGCGGAAGGCCTGGCACCCGAAAGCCGCTCGCTCACAAAGGATGCGTTGCGCCGCCTCGGCCGCAACAAGGCAGCCGTCCTGTCGATCGTCGTCCTGACGCTGCTGATCCTCGTCGCCTTCATCGGCCCCTGGTTCATTCCCTTCAACTATGAGGATCCAGACTGGGCGGCCTTCCGGATCCCGCCCTCGTTCGAGACCGGTCATTATTTCGGCACCGACCCGAACGGCCGCGACCTTCTCGCCCGCGTCCTCTACGGCACTCGCGTCTCGCTGGCCGTGGCGCTGACGGCGACCGTCGTCTCCGTCTTCATCGGCGTGCTCTACGGTGCGGTATCGGGATATATCGGCGGCAGGCTGGATGCGATCATGATGCGCTTCGTCGATATCATGTATGCGCTTCCCTATATCCTCTTCGTGATCCTGCTGATGGTGATCTTCGGCCGCAACGTCTATCTGCTCTTTGCCGCCATCGGCGCGCTGGAATGGCTGACCATGGCCCGCATCGTTCGCGGCCAGACGCTATCGATCAAACATCGCGAATTCATCGAAGCGGCCCGCGCGTCCGGGCAGCGGCCGTTCAAGATCATCATCAAGCACATCATCCCGAACCTCGTCGGACCCGTGGTCATCTTCGCAGCATTGACGGTGCCTGAAATCATCGCCACCGAAAGCTTCCTTTCCTATCTCGGCTTCGGCGTGCAGGAACCGCTGACCTCGCTCGGCACGCTGATCGCCGARGGGACCGATGCCATGGAAAGCATGCCTTGGCTGCTGGTCTTCCCGGCAAGCTTCCTCGTGGCCCTGCTGCTCAGCCTGCTGTTCATCGGCGACGGCCTGCGCGACGCGTTCGACCCGAAGGATCGTTAAATGACGGATACCCTCCTCGAACTCAAAGACTATTCGATCACCTTCAAAACGCCCGACGGTGAGGTGAAAGCAGTCTCGAACATGAACCTGACCGTCAAGCGCGGCGAGCGCATCGCCATCGTCGGCGAATCCGGATCCGGCAAGAGCCAAACCTTCCTCGGCATCATGGGCCTGCTCGCCAAGAACGGCAAAACGACGGGACAGGCGTTGCTCGAAGGCAAGGACGTGCTGGCGCTGAAACCGCGCGAGCTCGACCAGATCCGCGGCAAGGACATGGCGATGGTCTTCCAGGACCCGATGACCGCCCTCAATCCGTCGCTGAAGATCTCCCGGCAACTGACGGAGCAGCTCGAGGTTCACGGCGGGCTGACGGCGCGCGCGGCATCCGCCGCCGCACTCGACATGCTGAAACGCGTCGGCATCCCCGATCCGACACGACGCTTCCATCTCTACCCGCACGAGCTCTCCGGCGGCATGCGCCAGCGCATCGTCATCGCCATGGCGCTGCTCACCCGGCCGAAGCTTCTGATCGCCGACGAACCGACGACGGCGCTCGACGTCACCATCCAGGCGCAGATCCTCGATCTCTTCAACGACCTGACGGCGGAGATGAACACAGCGCTCGTCATGATCACCCACGATCTCGGCGTCGTTGCCGGCCTCGCCGACCGCGTCGCCGTCATGTATGCCGGCCGCATCGTCGAGGAGGCTCCGGTCGACGAACTCTTCGACAATCCGGCCCATCCCTACACCGCAGCACTGCATGCCTCGATCCCGCGCCCTGACCAGGATGTTGACGACCTCGTCGTCATCCCCGGCCGTCCGCCAAACCTGAAGCACCTGCCGAAGGGCTGCAATTTCTCGCCGCGCTGCTCGCAGGTCCAGGACGATTGCATCGACCGGCCGCCGCCGCTCGAAACGCTGGCACCGCACCATTGCGCCGCCTGTTACCACCCCTTCCCGCGTCGCGAGGAGCTGTTGAACCATGGCTGAACGATCGCTTCTGAGGGTCGAGAACCTGACGACCCAATTCGAACTGCCGGCAAAAGGCCTCTTCAAGCCGCCAATCTTTCTCACAGCCGTCAACAATGTCAGCTTCGACCTCAGCGAAGGCCGCACGCTTGGCATCGTCGGCGAATCCGGCTGCGGCAAGTCCACGCTCGGCCGCTCCATCCTGCGGCTGTTGAAATCGCAGAAGGGCCGCATCCTCTGGCAGGGCCGGAACCTGCTCGACCTGTCGGATGAGGAAATGCGCGCCGCGCGCCGCGACATGCAGATCATCTTTCAGGATCCGATCGCCTCGCTCGACCCGCGCATGACGGTCGGCGACATCATCGCCGAGCCGCTCACCGTCTTCGAGCCGAAACTCTCCAAAGCCGAGCGCACCGAACGTGTCCGCGAGATCATGACCGCCGTCGGCCTGGTGCCGGAAATGATCAACCGCTATCCGCACGAATTCTCCGGCGGCCAGGCGCAACGCATCGGCATCGCCCGCGCGGTCGTCACCAAACCGAAGCTCATTATCTGCGACGAGCCGGTTTCGGCCCTCGACGTCTCGATCCAGGGTCAGGTCATCACGCTCCTACGCAAGCTGCGCAAGGAATTCGGCCTGACGCTGATCTTCATCAGCCACGACCTCTCCGTCGTCCGCCTGATCTCAGATGATGTGCTGGTGCTCTACCTCGGCAGGGTGGTGGAAGCCGGCGACTGCGCCACCGTCTTCGATCATCCGGCCCACCCCTATACGCGGGCGCTCTTTTCCGCCGCGCCGATTCCCGATCCGAAGCTTGCGCGCCTGCGCACCCGCATCCGCCTGCAGGGTGACCCGCCCTCGCCGCTCAACCCGCCGAAAGGCTGCGTCTTCTCACCGCGCTGCTGGAAGGCGACCGACATCTGTCGCACCGAAATGCCGCCGACCGAGGAGGTCCGCCCCGGGCAGAAGGCCGCCTGCTATCATATGGACAGGCCATGAACGGAAAGACGGCCGCCCAGGCGGCCCTCGCCTTGAATGTCCGACCACCGTCCATCCCGGGACGAGGCGGACTATTTTTGGATCTAAAGTCCCCGATAAGAAAGATTTTATGAGCGAATGCTATCCCATTTCGGCCTAATCGCAAGCCAGGGGAACGCATACATGAAATCGAAAATATCAGCTTTGATCGCACTCGCCGCCACGATGATCGCCGCCTCCGCGGTTTCGTCGCATGCCGAAGATCTGAACTTCAAGCTCACCAACGGGACGAACTCCGTCCTGACACGTTTCTACAGCTCGCCGACCGGCGTCGGCGAATGGGAAGAAGACGTCTTCGGTGACGACGTTCTCAATCCGGGCGAAAGCATCGATATCACCATCGCCGATGGCCGCACCGTCTGCAAATACGACATGCGCTTCGAATTCGAAGAAGGCTCAAACCTCGCAACCACGGAAGATACGCAAGATCTTTGCGCGATGGGCAGCTACACCATCCACGAATAGGCGTCCTTCTGAAAGCCCGCCTTCGCCTCGCCCGCGAAGACGGGCTTCATCTCCCGTAATATCGACGCTTGTCACTCTGCCCGGCTCCGCGTATCAGCGAATGAAGACCTGCGGATAATCCGCCAATTCAAAGTGATAGAGTGTCCCTAGCGCGTCCTGTTGGATCCGCAGCGCTCTAATGCCGGGAGGACAAGGTGAGCAGACGGTTTCTATCGATCGGTGAATGCATGGTGGAACTCTCGCAGGCAGGCGACGGCCTGCTGCGCAAAGGCTTTGCCGGCGATACCTTCAACACCGCCTGGTATGCCCGCGCCTGCCTTGCCGCCGACTGGTCGGTCGATTATTTCACCGCCCTCGGTGACGACGCCATGTCGGATGAGATGCTGGCCTTCATCGACACATCAGGCATCGGCACGAGCCTCATCCGCCGCATCAGGGGCAGGACGCCCGGCCTCTATATGATCAATCTGAAGGACGGCGAACGTTCCTTCAGCTACTGGCGTGACAGCTCGGCAGCCCGCAGCCTGGCGGCTGATCCGGACCGCCTGCGTGAGGCGGTGGAGAGCGCAGCCGTCATCTATTTCTCCGGCATCACCCTTGCCATCCTGCCACATGAGGATGCCGAGACTTTGCTTGCCGAAGTCCGTCGCGCCAAGGCCGCCGGCAAGCTCGTCGTCTTCGATCCGAACATCCGGCCGCGCCTCTGGTCGAGCTACGACGTGATGCACACGACAATCAGCGAAGGCGCCCGCTCATCCGTGCTCGTCATGCCGAGCTTCGACGACGAGGCGGCCCATTTCGGCGATGATTCCATTGAGGCAACGATCCACCGCTATCGCGCACTGGGCGCCGTCGATATCGTCGTCAAGAACGGCGCTGACGGTGTCACGCTGAATTTTGCCGGCGAGCAAACCTTCGTTCCGGCTGAAAAGGTGAAGAAGGTGGTCGACACCACCAGCGCCGGCGACAGCTTCAACGGCGCCTTTCTCGCACGATACCTCGAAGCAGGCGATGCGCCTGCCGCCGCCCGCTTCGCAGCAAAGGTCGCTGCCCGCGTCGTCAGCGAACATGGTGCATTGGTCGTAAGGGAAAAGCTCGGATTGGATGGCGGCTAGCCGCACATGCTGACGCGGTACGTCCGCCATGCACAGGCGCTTCCCGCCTTGTCGGCATCGTTTGCTCTGCTGATCCCCCTCAAATCGATTCCGATTTCAGGGTTATACGAAATCAGGACTTCGTCGGCCGATCGGACTCGCGAACTGCCTCGTCATGGTACCAGCAGCTGTCGAGCGCAGCATCGCAGACGTCTGCTGCCTCGCGCTCCATCAGCCTGGCGCGTTCGAACCGGTTGGCGTTTCGTATCGCCTTCACGGGAAACTGGTAGATCGTTGCGGATTCACGATGGAAACCGGTGGGCATGAGATCGCCTCCATTCAGTTCGGCGCATCAACATTTCAGGACCATCTACATAGCACAATGCACATAGTTTATGCAAATTGCATAAAATAAGGGCAATGTTACAATTGTGATCGGTCGGCATGCTGTCTCGGCTAAAAGCTTCCGATAATTTGTTTAACACTTCATCATTTCAGCCTAACGCCGCAATTTTCATCCAGTTCCAGATGGGAAAAGTGCGTTTTGATGGGCGTTACCGCCTGTGAGCGTTAAAAACAGCCCGATTTTCCAAAAGAGAAAAAATCGGCCGGCACGCTGATTCGCGATTTTTCTTTTGCGTGGCGCCAAAACTGGCACGCTACGTGCTTTTAAAGCGTCATCCCTGGCGGTCGGATGCGCTTGCGCGCCGAGATCACCTCCGGATTTGCTCACCTTCGTAGCATTGAGAGAGTCACGATGACAAAATATAAGCTCGAGTATATTTGGCTCGATGGGTACACTCCGGTACCGAACCTGCGTGGCAAGACGCAGATCAAGGAATTCGACGCATTCCCGACGCTGGAACAGCTTCCGCTCTGGGGCTTTGACGGCTCCTCGACACAGCAGGCTGAAGGCCGCAGCTCCGATTGCGTGCTGAAGCCGGTCGCCATCTATCCCGACCCGGCCCGTACCAACGGCGCTCTCGTCATGTGCGAAGTCATGATGCCGGATGGCGTCACGCCGCATGCATCGAATGCCCGCGCTACCATCCTCGACGACGAAGACGCCTGGTTCGGCTTCGAGCAGGAATATTTCTTCTACCAGAACGGCCGCCCGCTCGGCTTCCCTGAGCAGGGCTACCCCGCTCCGCAGGGCCCGTACTACACCGGCGTCGGCTATTCGAACGTCGGCGACGTTGCCCGCGAAATCGTCGAAGAGCATCTCGACCTCTGCCTCGCTGCCGGCATCAATCACGAAGGCATCAATGCCGAAGTGGCCAAGGGCCAGTGGGAATTCCAGATTTTCGGCAAGGGCTCCAAGAAAGCCGCCGACCAGATCTGGATGGCACGCTATCTCTTGCAGCGCCTGACCGAAAAATACGGCATCGACATCGAGTATCACTGCAAGCCGCTCGGCGACACCGACTGGAACGGCTCGGGCATGCATTGCAACTTCTCGACCAAGTACATGCGCGAAATCGGCGGCAAGGCCTATTTCGAAGCGCTGATGGCGCAGTTCGAAAAGAACCTGATGGACCACATCAACGTCTACGGTCCTGACAACGACAAGCGCCTGACCGGCAAGCACGAAACGGCACCGTGGAACAAGTTCTCCTACGGCGTTGCCGACCGTGGTGCTTCGATCCGCGTTCCGCACTCCTTCGTCAAGAACGACTACAAGGGCTATCTTGAAGATCGCCGCCCGAACTCACAGGGCTGCCCCTACCAGATCGCTTCGCAGGTTCTGAAGACGATCTCGGAAGTTCCGACTGCAAGCTCGGCTTCCGCTGCCGCTTAACCTCCCAAACGGCGCCGGTCCTGGACCGGCGCCGTCATTCTTTATGCATGAAAACCGCCGCCCGCCGCCGACATAATCGAGGCGATCAGGCCAGCGAAAGCCCCTGCAATCCTCGCAATATGGGCTGTAATATTTCCATCATGGTCATGCCTCAAAATAAGCAAGCGGGAATCGCCGTTCCGGAACCCCGCTGAGGGGTTGAGCGTTGCCAGATCACTGCGACGCGGATGGAAATCGTGACATGCTGCAACGTCCGGCAAACACTTATAGCGGCGAGAGCTGGGCCAATGCCGCAGCCGCCGGAAACCTGCCCGAAAGGCTGGTGATCGTTACCGATGCCTGGCACCCGCAGGTCAACGGCGTCGTGCGCTCGATCGAGAACACCAATCGCGAATTGGCGAAGATGGGCGTCGAGGTTTCGATGGTGACGCCGGAGCGCTTCAACAGCATCCCCTGCCCGACTTATCCCGAGATCCGCCTATCGATCGCCAATTACCGCCGCATCGCCCGCGAGATCGAAAAGCACAATCCCTCCTACGTGCATATTGCCACCGAAGGTCCGCTGGGGCTGACCGCCCGCCGCTGGTGCCTGAAGAACCGCATGCCGTTTTCGACGAGCTACCACACCCGCTTTCCGGAATACGTCTCCGCGCGCCTGCCCATACCGAAGAGCTGGCTCTATTCCTTTGTCCGCTGGTTCCACAATGGCGGCGCAGGCTGCATGGTGGCGACACCGAGCCTTGCCCGCGAACTGTCGGAAAAGGGCATCCGCAACCTCATGCCCTGGAGCCGCGGCATCGACGCCACGCAGTTCCGTCCGATGGCGCTCGAGGAAAACCCGTTCGGCCTGCCGCGTCCGATCTTCATGACCGTCGGCCGCGTGGCGCTGGAAAAGAACCTGCCGGCCTTCCTCGATCTCGACCTGCCGGGTTCCAAGGTCGTCGTCGGTGACGGTCCGGCCCGCGCCGAGCTCGAAAGGCAATATCCCGACGTCTTCTTCGCCGGCGTGCAGTTCGGCGAGGATCTGGCGAAAGCCTATGCCCAGGCCGACGTCTTCGTCTTTCCCTCGCTCACCGACACCTTCGGCAACACCATCCTCGAAGCACTGGCATCGGGCGTGCCGGTCGCAGCCTACCCGGTCACCGGCCCGCTCGACATCATCGGCGAGGACAGTGACGTCGGGGCGCTCGACGCCAACCTGCAAGCCGCCTGCCTTGCCGCCCTCTCCGCCTCGCGCAGCAAGGCGCGTGAACTCGCCATGCAATATTCCTGGGAAGCGGCGACACTGCAGTTCATCAACAATATCCGCGCCGCCAACGGCGTCATCACGCCGAAATGGAAGAAGGCCTGGCAGTTTGCCAAATCGCTTCCAAGAAGCAGAAAGCCCGGCGAAACCGCCGGGCCCCTCCCGTCCGCAGACTGATTGGTTTTACTTGTGAAGCGCGCTGCGAAGCGTGTCGTTCGCGACCGCAATCGCGCTGCGTGCGGCAGGCGTTTCGGCAATGGCGTTTAGCAGCACGAAGTCATGGATCGTGCCGTTGTATCGCATCGACGTGACCTTCACGCCAGCCTGGCTGAGCTTGCGGGCATAGGCCTCGCCCTCGTCACGCAGCACGTCGTTCTCGTCAACGATGACGAGCGCCGGCGGCAGGCCGTTCAACTGCTCCAGCGATGCCTGCAGTGGCGAAGCCATCGGCTCCTTGCGCTTGGCTTCGTCGGGCAGATAGGCGTTCCAGAACCACTTCATCGCCTCCTTGGTCAGCCACGGGCCATCGGCGAACTGGTTGTAGGAACCATTGTCGAAATTGGCGTCGGTGACGGGGTAGAACAGCACCTGCTGATCGATGGCAGGACCGCCGCGTTCCTTGGCAAGCAGCGTCACCACCGTCGCCATGTTGCCGCCGACGCTATCGCCTGCGACCGCGAGCCTGGAGGCGTCGACCTTGAACTCCTTGGCATGCTCGGCGACATATTTGGTCGCAGCGTAAGCCTGCTCGATGGCAACGGGATAGCGGGCTTCCGGCGAGCGCTCGTAGTCGACGAAGACGACAGCGGCATCGGCGCCGTTGGCGATCTCGCGCACCAGCCGGTCATGCGTATCCGCATCGCCCAGCACCCAGCCGCCGCCATGGAAATAGAGAATGACCGGCAGCGTGCCCTTGGCATGTTCCGGGCGGACGATGCGCAGCTTGATGCTACCTGTCGGACCAGCCTTGATGACCCTGTCCTCTTCCTTGGCGGCAAGTTTCTTCACATCGCCCTTCTGCGCGCCAGCCAGGACATTGCGGGCATCGGCCGGCGACAGCGTGTAGATCGGCTTGCCGCCGGCAAGCCCGTCGATGAATTTCTGCGTTGTCGGCTCGAGTACCGGATCGGCAAGCGCGCCAACGGCGGAGGCTGCGAGCAGTGCTGCTGCGGAAACTACGGTCTTGATGGTCGACATTGTCTTGTCCTCTCGGTTATGTTCGTTGTGAACACTGACTTTATATCGCGCACGATTGTTTATCGCGCAATTTATATTTCTGCATAGCTACCATGCATAAAAAGCGGCTACGATTATTTATCGCACGATGTAAACTTGTGTGATTTTGGAGATTTTCCATGCAGGATCAGTTGAAGCTCGACAATTTCATCTGCTTTGCCGTCTATACGGCAAGCCACGCACTGAACCGCGTCTACAAGCCGCTGCTCGAGACGCTCGGCCTCACCTATCCGCAATATCTGGCGATGGTTTCGCTCTGGGAACACGACGGCCAGACCGTCGGCGGCTTGGGTGAAAAGCTCTTCCTCGAATCGAGCACGCTGACCCCGCTGCTCAAACGCCTTGAAACCGCAGGTTATGTCAGACGCGAACGCAGCAAGGACGACGAACGCGTCGTGATGCTTCGATTGACGGACGAAGGCAAGCGCCTCAAGGAAAAGGCGATCGGCATCCCCGGCTGCATCGCCGCTGCCAGCGGTCGCGATGCAGTCGACCTCACCCGCCTGCAGGCCGAGATCGTGGCGCTGCGTGAGGCGCTGAATCGAAGCGTGGTTTAGCGGCTAACCGGACTGGGTATCACAGCGCTTGTGGTACGCCCCTCTGCCTGCCGGGCATCTCCCCCATGAGTGGGGAGATCAGCAGGAGGCGAACGCTTCGTCCCTCTCTGTCGATATTTTAATCGCCAAGCGGAGTTGTTTTGGGAAGCCTCAACGCCCATCCGATCTCCCCTTGTGGGGAGATGCCCGACAAGGCAGAGGGGGTGTTCCCACCACGGCCCCTGAACCCTACGTCCGCCTCTTCTTGCCTTCGAACGGATTATCAGGCGAGCGGAAATGGATGCGGATCGGCACGCTCGGCATGTCGAAATCGGCGCGCAACCCGTTGATTAGATAGCGTGTATAGGATTCAGGCAGCGCATCCGAGCGGGTGCAGGAGATCATGAAGGCCGGCGGGCGGGCCTTGACCTGCGTCATGTATTTCAGCTTGATGCGGCGGCCGGAAACGGCCGGAGGCGGATGCTGAATCTGCTGCGTCTCCAACCAGCGGTTGAGACGCGCCGTCGAGATGCGCTTGTTCCAGACCCTGTCCGTGTCGATGATCGACTGCATCAGCTTGTCCAGTCCCCAGCCGGTCTGGCCGGAGATCGGCACGGCGCGGATGCCGCGCGCCTGCGGCAGCAGGCGGTCGGTCTTTTCGCGCAGATCCGCAAGCACCGCCTGCCGGTCTTCGATCATGTCCCACTTGTTGAAGGCGAGCACGGCGGCACGGCCCTCGCGCAGCACGAGGTCGACGATCTGCAGATCCTGCTTTTCGAAGGGGATCGTCGCATCGAAGACGATGACGACGGTTTCGGCGAAGCGGATTGCGCGCAGCGCATCGGCAACCGAAAGCTTCTCCAGCTTCTCGATCACCCGCGCCTTGCGGCGCATGCCTGCCGTATCGAACATCTTGATGGTGCGACCGCGCCAGTCCCATTCGACCGAGATGGAGTCGCGGGTGATGCCTGCCTCCGGCCCGGTCAAAAGCCGGTCCTCGCCGAGGAAACGGTTGATCAGCGTCGATTTTCCTGCATTCGGCCGGCCGACGATCGCCACCCTGAGCGGCTTCGTCTCGTCATAGGCCGGCTCTTCGTCCGCGTCGCTGTCCTCGCCTTCCGTCTGTGGAATGTCGACATCCGTAACGGCGACATCCTCCTTGGCGGGATAGGCTCGGTCCTCGCCGATTGCGGCAACGATCGCATCGCGCAAGTCGAGCATGCCCTGCCCATGTTCGGCCGAAATCGGCGTCGGCTCGCCGAGGCCGAGCGTGTAGGCGTCATAGAAGCCGCTGTCGGAGCCCCGCGCTTCGGATTTGTTGGCGACAAGCACCACCGGCTTGCCGCGCCGGCGCAACATTTCGGCAAGGTCGGTATCGACGGGCGTCAATCCGCTCTTGGCGTCGACGATGAAAAGCGAAAGATCCGCCTCGTCGATCGCCGCTTCCGTCTGCGCCCGCATCCGGCCCTGCAGGCTTTCCGCGTCGGCCTCTTCCAGACCAGCTGTGTCGATGATCGTGAAGGTCAGGCCCATCAGCCGCGCATCGCCCGGCCGGCGGTCGCGGGTAACACCCGGCGTGTCGTCGACAAGCGCCAGCTTCTTGCCTACCAGCCGGTTGAAAAGTGTCGACTTGCCGACATTCGGACGACCGACGATGGCGACCGTGAAACTCATATCTTGTCCTTAACGCGATCAGCCCTGAGCGGCGGGCGCCTTGCCGGATGCGGTAATCAGATCAAGCATCATATGGGCGCGATTGGCAACATTGCGTGGGCTGTCGGTATCGTCGACGATCGACTGGAACCACTGCCGCGCCTGCGCCATGTTGCCGGCTTTGTAAGCGGCAAGGCCGAGTGCCTCGCGCGCCGAATGACGGAAGGCGTTTCCGGGAACGGCCATTTCCTCGATCGCGGCCGAAACCTGTTCGTAAGCGCCGTTCTCGATGAGCAGCCAACCGGCACGCATCTTGGCGGCATCGCGCACGGCGGCCGGAACGGCATTGTCCTTGCCGATCTCGTTGAAGGCGGCGATCGCCGCGGCGGTATCACCCATCTGCACCTGGACGGTCGCGGCCCGCATCCGCGCCAGCACCGGATAGGCGCCATGGCCTTCCTTCTCGAGCTTGTCGAGCGCGGCCAGCGCCTGGTCGTTCTTGTTTTCGTCGGCAAGCTTCATCGCCGCCAGGAACTGGTCGCCGGTGCCGGAGGAACGGTTGTCGTCCCAATACTCGTAGAGAACCTTGCCGGCTGTGCCGACGACGATCAGAATGGCGACGACGATGATATAGCGGCCGAACCGGCGCCAGACGCCCTTCATCTGGTCGGATCGCAATTCCTCATTGACTTCACGGATGAAGCTGTCGTCGTTGAATGCCATTCTCGTCTCCGGCCGCGGAAATACCCATACACAATGCAAAACGCATATTATCGGGCCTTCTACCCCATTTTGCAGCCGTTGTAAGGGGGATGTGAAAGATTAGAGCGCCGCGCGTCCAACAGGACGCGCTAAGGACGCTCTAACACTTTGAATCCGCGCATAATCCTTCCCGAAAATCGGAATCGAATTTCGGGGTTATGCGCCGGTCACATGACGAGCGGCGAAACCCCGATCAACCATTCGTGCAGCTTCCAGATGATCAGCGCCCAGACGACGATGCCGGTGACGACGGCATAGAGGTCGTATTTGGCCGAGACGAACGGCCGGAGTGTGATCTCACCCGCCCGCTGCCGCCGTTTCAAGGAAATGCGCAGGATGACGCCCCAGGCGAGAAAGGCGGCAAACAGCAGGACCGACGACGTCTCGCCATTGGCGAGCAGGTGTGCCAGCGCCCAGATCTTCACCGACAGCACCATCGGATGTTTGGTCTTCGTTGCAATATGCCCCGCCGGCAGCAGCGAGGCCACGAGACAGATCATCGCGATCAGCATCAGCGTGATTGTTATATGCGCCATCCAGACCGGCGGATTGTAAAGCATGCCGGTCACATCACGCGCCTGCCCGAAGCCGTAGATCAAAAGTATCAGTGTGGCGATGCTGGCGATCGAATAGGCTACCCGCCAGCCTTTCTCGCCGAGGCTTGCGATCATCGAACGGCGGAAGCCGGGGGACACCACCCGCACCAGATGCACCCCGAGGAAAAGTATGATGCCGACGATAAGCAATGTCATTGCGGATCCCTTCCGTACCGTTTGTCACATCTGACCAGGAAAGGCTCTAACGGCTGGCGTGAAAAAATGCCAGAGAGACCGCAGCTTCGCCGCAATTCTGTCGGAGGGAAACCGCGAACAAATTGTCGCGGTGTCCATGTCCCGTCTTCTCCTCTCCACCTGTCTGGCTGCCTCGTTCCTGCTCCCGGCAATCGCCGAGGCGGCCGACCGGCCGAAACAGCTCGTCATCATTTCCTTCGACGGCGCCCACGACAACGCGCTCTGGCTGAAGAGCCGCGAGATGGCGGCGAAAAACGGCGCCCACTTCACCTATTTTCTCTCCTGCACCTTCCTGATGAACGAGGCGGCGAAGAAGGCCTATCAGGCGCCGCACCAGAAACGCGGAAAATCCAATGTCGGCTTCGCGCAGAGCGACGACGAGATCCGCGAGCGCCTCGGCAATATCTGGCACGCCCACCTCGAAGGACACGACATATCGAGCCATGCCTGTGGCCATTTCGACGGCCGCCTCTGGAGCGAGGCCGACTGGTCGGCCGAATACGCAACCTTTCATGCGACGTTGAAAAACGCCTGGAAGAGCGTCGGCCTGCAGGAGCCGACCGGTTGGCAGGATCTGGTCGATCACGGCATCAAGGGCTTTCGCGCCCCCTATCTCTCGGCAACCGCGGGCTCTGACATGATCGCCGCCGAAAAGAAGGCGGGCTTCACTTATGATGCGAGCCTGGTCACCAAAGGGCCTGCCATGCCTGTCGAGGAAGACGGCATCATCCGCTTCGGCYTGCCGCTGATCCCCGAAGGCCCGAACGAGAAGCCGATCATCGGCATGGACTACAATCTCTTCGTCCGCCATTCAAAGGGTGAGGAGGATACGGCCGATTCCGCGGAATTCGAGGATCGCGCCTATGCCGCCTTTTCCCAGGCCTTCGATCGCCAGTACAACGGCAACCGCATCCCCCTCCAGCTCGGCTTCCACTTCGTCGAAATGAACGGCGGCGCTTACTGGCGCGCCCTCGACCGCCTGGTCAGCGACGTCTGCCACCGGCCGGATGTGGCCTGCGTCAGCTACTCGGAAGCGATCCCGATGATCGAGACGCGCGGGAAGTTGGTGCAGACGTCGGGGCTTTGACGGGGCGTTGCCACATCAGGATTGATGGCGACTGCAGGTAAAGTCCCCGAGACGGCAATATGTCCCCTGGCTTTATTGGACGAAACGGCATGCCGTGCCGCCCCCCTCATCCGCCCTATCGGGCACCTTCTCCCCGCTGGGTAGAAGGGGGAATCGCAACGCCGCAACGAATCTCTTCTCCCCTCGGGGAGAAGGTGCCGGCAGGCGGATGAGGGGGGCGCCGCAAACGCCAACCTTCCGATGGCTGGCACCCCCCGCGCATCAACCGTCGGCGTGAACAACACCCGCCTCACGCTCTAGATAACGCTGGTCGATGTCAGGCAGCGGCTCGTCGTCGATCGCCGCTTCGAAGGCCTTGAGGCGTTTGTGGATGGAGAGCAATTCGATGATCGTTGTCCAGGCATTGACGAGATACTGGAACGAGTTGCTGACCTGGCCGAAGGCGGTCGAGATCTGCTGGAAGATACCGTAGGTGATGGCCCCTGCCACGATCGTCGGCACCAGCATGAAGACCACGAAGAGCGCGTCGGCCTGACTGTAAAAATTGCGGGCGACGTTGAAATACATGTAGTGGAAATACATGCGGTAATAATTGCGGCGGACGTTACCGAAGAGCTCCCTGACTGTCAGCGGCTGGGCGCGCTCAGCATAGTCCTCGCCATAGACCAGTTCCTTGCGATAGGCCGCTTCGACGCGCTGATTGCGGAAATTCAGGCCCGGCAGCTTGATGCCGACGACCGCCAGCAGGACCGTGCCGAACGCTGACCAGAACAGCGCCAGCCAGAAGAGTGAATTCGCGACCGGCCCGATCAGGGGCAGCGACGTAACATAATGCGACAACGACAAAAGAATCGGCAGGAAAACGACGAGCGTCATGACCGAATTGATGAGGCTGATACCGAGCACTTCCAGCGTGCTCGCAAAACGCATCGTATCTTCCTGAACGCGCTGTGATGCGCCCTCGATATGGCGAAGCTTCTCCCACTTCGACATGTAGAAGTTGTTCATCGCCGTGCGCCAACGGAAGATATAGTGGCTGGTAAAGAAATCTGTCATGATCGATACGAACATGGCTAGGAATGCTATCTGGCAGAAAATCCACATTAGGTCGTAGAAATTGTCGACCGTGATACCCGGCTTTTTGTTCAGTGCGTCCTGTAGGAGATCGCCGAACGGCCGGCGCCAATTGTTGATCACGACGCTGATCTGGACGCCAAAATAGGTCACGAAGATGATCAGCGCCGAACCCCAGATCGACCAAAGCTTCCAGGGATGGTTCCGCGCGATCAGATGCCACGCAGCGCAGAAGATCGCCGCCGACAGCAGGAAATAGCCGTAGAACCAGATATTTTCGGGCAGCAGGAAGAACGAGAGATCGATCGGCTGCTGCTCTTCCGGAACCGGCACAAAGCCGAGCGACGCGCCGAGACCGGCAGCGAAAAAATACCAGCCAAATATTGAAATTAGCGTCCACACGGCAAGCGAAATGAAGAACGCCTTTGGCTGCGGAAAAAAGGAATGAAACACGGGAGGCTTTGCTTTCCTGAACTGTGAGTCTCGGGAGTGTCGTCGAACACTGATTGTGCCGGAAACTAAGGCAGTTCGAAGGACGCAGCAATGGGTTCGGCCGATTGTTACGGAGATGTAACCGGTTAAGAGATTTTCTTGACCACTGGCATCACCAGCGCCGCGCAGGCGACGAGTGCCACGGCGGCGATCACCGTCGGGACGGTGAAACTGCCGCTACGCTCGGCGATCCAGCCGGCAACAACGGGCCCGACGATCTGGCCGACGCCGAAGGCGGCCGTCATCATCGCCAGGATCCGCCGCGGACTGTCAGGCGAAAGCTTGCGGCCGATCTGCAGCCCGTAAGCCGTGATCGCCAGGAACGTCGCCCCGAACAGCGCCCCGCCGATCAGCGGTGCGACGGAAGGCGGCAGCGCTACGGTCGCAAGCACACCGGCGGCCTCGACCAGAAGCGCTGCGATATAGACCCCGCCAAGCCCGAGCGGCTTGACCAGCGGCTTCCAGGCAAACAGCGCAACCGCCGCCGTCAGGCCGGCGATGAACCAGCAGAGGAATTCGACGAAGGGTCCTGTTGCAGAAAGGCGCGCGATGGTGACGAGGAAGGTCGCGGTGATGACGTAACCGAAGCCGAACACGCCGTAAGACAACGTCAGAAGCACCATTGGCCGGTTCCAGGTGAGCGCCGGCTCCTTGCCCACCTGCGCCGATTGCGCCGGCGCCGACGGCAATAGCAGGAAGACGACGACAACGCTTGCTGCGCAATAGAGCGCCCCGCCGATCCAATCGGCCCGCCAGCCGCCCGGCCCGTCGTGAAAGCCGAGGCCGATCAGCAGCACCATGACCGAAGACAGCGCGATACCCGCACCCGGCCCGCCGAAATGCGCTGCTTGCACATGATCGTTGCCAGCGGCAGCCCCGTGGCTGAGCACGATCGACGAGGTGAAGACCATCGCAAAGGCGCTGGCGACGCCGGCCAAGAAACGAATAATGGCAAAGACGGCGACGGAATCGGTGGCAGCCATGGCGGCAAGCAGGATCGCCGTTGCCAGCAGCGACAGCAGCGCCACCAGCCGCTCCCGCCCTGCCGCCCAGCCATAGGCTGCAAGCACGGCGCCGACGAGATAGCCGACGAAATTGGCCGACGCGATGAAGCCTGCATCCGCTGCCGAAAGCGRCACGCCGCTGATCATCCCGGGCAGGATCGGCGTGTAGGAGAAGCGCCCGAAGCCCATGGCCGCGGCCATGGCAACGGCGCCGGCAGCGGCGGTGGAGACAAGGTTCGGCGGGGAGTGACGGATGCGCTCGAGCATGCCGCGTTTATCGCGCTGCAGCACCGGCATCACAATCAAGTAATTCTGATCGATCGATCAATTTCCAGAAACGTCAAAAATTTTCGGTCGCGCTTGAAAGCAATATCTTACGATATATATTTTACGACATAGCTAACGATACTTCTAACGATGAAAGGAAGAATCATGAGAGGTTTTAAAGGCGGCATGTTCGGCGGAGATTTCCGCATGGGCCGCAAATTAGCGGCCGGCGATCTACAACTGGTCATCCTGGCGCTGCTCGCTGAGCAGCCGCGCCACGGCTACGAATTGATAAAGATATTGGAAGAGCGCTCGGGCGGCTTCTACGTGCCGAGTCCGGGCGTCATCTATCCCGCCCTCACTTATCTCGAGGAAACCAGTCTTGCCGAGGTGGAGGCTGAGGGCGCCAAGAAGCTCTATCGCATCACCGAGGCCGGCCGCCGCCGCGTCGAGGAAAACCGTGCCATGATCCTGCATACCTTCGCCAAGTTGGAACGCATCGGCGAGAAGATGGCCCACGTGAAGCGTGTCTTCGAAACCGATCGTCACGGCGCCGACGACAGTGATGACGGCGACTTCATGCAGGACGGCGGCGATATCCGTGCAGCCCGTATGCTGCTGCGCTCGGCGATGCGCATGCGCTATCCCTGGTCGAAACCCGAAGCCGCCCGCATCGCCGGCATCCTCGAACGCGCCGCCACCGAAATCCTGCAAGGCGGCAGGCCGGAAACGCGGAGCTGAGACGAAGACTGTACGGCGGGATTTGAGACAGAGTCAGCTCCCGCCGCCTTTCTTCATTGTTCAGTACCGGTCTTACGCCCGCTCATCCGGCAAGGTCAGAACCACCGGCCCGTTGCGCGTTGCGACCACCGTATGCTCATATTGCACGGTCGGCGCCTTCGGATCGGCATAGAGCGTCCAGGCATCGTCGCCGCCTTCGGCCCATGTTGCGCCGAGGGAGAGAAAAGGTTCGACGGTGAAGACGAGACCTTCCGTCATCATCCGTTTTTCCGAAGGGTCCGGCCAGGTCGAGAGCTCGGCCGGCTCCTCGTGCAGCGAGCGGCCGACGCCGTGGCTCGCCAGATTGGCGACCAGCGTATAGCGGTTCTTCTGCGCAAAGGCGCCGACGGCGGTGCCGATCTTTGCCAGTGGCTCGCCCGATTTGACCTGGTTGAGCCCGACCCAGAGTGCCCGTTTGCCGTCGCGGCAGAGCCGCTCGATCTTTGGCTTGATCGGCGGCACCGCGAAGGAAGCGCCAGTATCGGCAAAGAAGCCATCCTTTTCCGCCGAGACGTCGATATTGATGAGATCGCCGGCGCGGATGACGCGCGGGCCGGGAATTCCGTGGGCGATTTCCTCGTTGATACTGATGCAGGTGGCACCGGGAAACTGGTAGCAGAACTCTGGCGCCGAGCGCGCGCCCGAATCCTCGAGCACCTTGCGGCCGATCTGGTCGAGCTCCAGCGTCGTCATGCCGGGCTCCATCGCCGCTGCCATCACTTGGATGGCGTTGGCGCAGATCCGGCCGATCTCCTTGAGCTTTACCAGTTCGTCGTCGTTTGCGATAACCATTCGTCTGTTCCGGCCTTGCGCAGGACGGCCGCGGCCGCCTCAGAGCATGATGCCGAAACGTGTGAGCGGTTTTCGGACAACATGATGCTCTAACTATCTAATTTAGAACCGGATTCAAATTTTAGGCCGACCCGGTCTAAAATCATCCTGTTCTAGACCGCCGCGCGTTCGACAGGACGCGCGAAGGACGCTCATCACGTTGAAGTGGCGCACAATCCTTTTTCGAAAATCGATTCCGATGTTCGACGTTATGCGCTCGTCAGGCCGTGGCTTTCGCCTCTTCGCCCCTTTCAGTCAATGCCTTTCTGACGATCGGCGCGACTTTCGTGCCGTAAAGCTCGATGCCGCGCATGATCTCGGCATGCGGCATCAGGCCGATCGCCATCTGCAGCAGGAAGCGGTCGTTCTTGAAGAGGGCGTGATGGGCGATAATCTTTTCGGCGACCACCTCGGGATCACCGACGAAGAGCGCGCCATTCGGCCCGCGCGACATGTCGAAATGCGCCCGGTTCGTCGGTCCCCAACCGCGCTCACGGCCGATGCGGTTCATCACCTCGGCTTGAGGCCCGTAGAACTGATTGGCCGCCGCCTCCGTTGTATCGGCGATGAAGCCATGGACGTTGATGCTGGTCTTCAGCTTCGCCGGATCCTGCCCTGCCCGGCGCGCCGCCTCGCGGTAGAGATCGAAGAGCGGCGCAAAACGACGCGGCTCGCCGCCGATGATCGCCAGCGCCACCGGCAGGCCCAGCGCGCCAGCGCGCGCCAGCGACTGCGGCGTGCCGCCGACGGCAACCCAGAGCGGCAACGGATCCCGCAGCGGTCGCGGATAGACGCCGCGCCCGTTGATCGGCGCGCGAAGCTCACCCTTCCATTCCACAACCTCGTTGTCGCGCAGCGCCAGCAGCAGATCAAGCTTCTCCTCGAAAAGCTGGTCGTAGTCTTCGAGATTGTAGCCGAATAGCGGGAAGGACTCGATGAAGGAGCCGCGCCCTGCCATGATCTCGGCCCGGCCGTTGGAAAGCAGATCGAGCGTCGAGAACTGCTGGAAGACGCGCACGGGATCGTCGGAGGAGAGCACGGTGACGGCACTGGTCAGCCGGATACTTCTGGTCTTGACGGCGGCCGCGGCCAAGACGACTGCGGGAGCGGATGCGGCATAGTCCGGCCGATGATGTTCGCCGAGCCCGAAGACATCGAGCCCCACTTGATCGGCAAGCTCGATCTCCTCGATCAGGTTCTTCAGCCGCTCCGCCCCTTCGACGCCTCTGCTGCCGGCAGGGTTGGGATTGACGTCGGCGAATGTGTAAAGCCCCAGTTCCATCATCTGCATCCTGTTGAATTCTCGGCTGAGATAAGGATGCCGGGGATAGAGCGCAAATACAAATTCTGGAAAGGAATGTTCGAGAATTTCGATGGGCGGCATGATGTCTTTGGGGATCCGGAAGATCGATCGGCGACCAATTCGAATCTGAATTCAACGACTTCGAAGCGCCGGCGGAATCATCTTTCGAACCGTCTTAGACGATGCTTCAACTGCCAGGACGACGCGGTCTCGCCGCGCCGCCTCGCCCCCGCTTACATCTTCGCCAGCAGTTCCGCCAACTGGTCCGCTGCCTTGCCCCATCCTTCGTGGAAGCCCATCTTCTCGTGCGCTTCCTTGTCCTCGGCGCGCCAGTGCAGCGCCTTGGCCGTATATTTCGTCCGGCCGTTGCCGAGATCTTCGAGCAGGATGACGCCCGTGAAGAAGGGTTTCTCGGACGGCACCCAGGCGCTTGTATAGGCATCGGTGAAGACGATCTTCTCGTTCTCGATGATCTCGAGATAGACGCCGCGGTTTGGGTACTGGTTGCCCTCGGGGTCATGCATGACGACCACACTGGAACCGCCGGGGCGGACGTCGAGCGTCGCTTCCGCCACCCCCCAGGGACGCGGCACGAACCACTGCTTCAGCAGATCAGGATTAGTCCATGCCTTGTAGATCTTCTCGCGTGGCGCGTCGAATTCGCGAACGAGGACGAGTTCATGTTGCGTGCTGGCGGTCATGTCGACATCTCTCCATTTGAATGAAACCTGTCTCCTGTCAGGTTGTTACGAGGACGTGTCGAAGTTCGGCATTCCGACAGCCCGCAGGCCCTATCGCATTTTATTTTGCGATCGGCTGCGTGGTCTCTTCCTGCATCTTGTCGATCTGCCGGCGGATATGGGCTGCCTCAGCCGCCGAATGGGCCAGTGCAATGGCGCGGTCGAAGGCTTCTCGCGCCTGGCTGGTCAAGCCAAGCTGCTTCAGGAGCCCGCCCCGTAAGCCGTGATAGTAGAAATAACCGCCGAGTTTTTCGCCAAGCGGATCGATGAGGTCGAGCGCATCCTGCGCACCCTGGAGCTTGGAGACGACGACGGCCCGGTTGAGCGTTATCACAGGCGACGGCTGGAGACGCTCCAGCGCGCGATAAAGCAGGTCGATCTCTACCCAGTCGGTATCCCCAGCGCGTTTTGCGCGGGAATGAACAGCAGCGATGGCCGCCTGAATCTGATAAGGGGCAGGCTGACGATGGCGCAGCGCCTTGTCGAGCAGCGCTAAGGCCTCATTGATGAAGGGCTGGTTCCACAGCGACCGGTCCTGATCTTCGAGCAGCACGATCTCGTCCCCGGCGTTGAAGCGTGCCGGCCGGCGCGAGATCTGCAGAAGCATGAGCGCAAGCAGCCCCATCAACTCCGGTTCGGATGGGAAGATATGCAGCATCAATCGCGCCAGCCGGATCGCTTCGTCGCTGAAGGCAGCCGCCTCATGCCTGGGATCGGCCTGGCTGTAGCCCTCGTTGAAGATCAGATAGATCATCGTGCTGACGATCGAGAGCCGTTCGGCCCTCTCCTGCGGGCTCGGCGTTTCGAAAGGCACGCCGGCCTTGGCGACGCGCGCCTTGGCCCGGGTGATGCGCTGTTCCATGGCGCTGTCGGAAACCAGGAAGGCACGCGCGATCTGCGGCACCGAAAGACCGGAGACGATGCGCAGCGCCAGCGCGATCTGCTGGGTCGCCGGTAGATCGGGATGGCAGCAGATGAACAACAGCCGCAGAATATCGTCGCGATAATGGGAATCGTCCAGCCGCTCGACGATGTCGCTTTCGGCATCCTCGGTATCGGAGATGACGTCCTCATCCGGCAGAGCCTGGATCTTCGCCCGCTTGCGCACCGCATCGATGCCGCTGTTTCGACCGACGAAGATGAGCCAGGCTGTGGGATCGCGCGGTGGCCCTTTCTCCGGCCATGTTCGGATCGCCCTCAGACACGCTTCCTGAAACGCCTCTTCCGCGGTATCGAGATTGCGGAAATAGCGCAGCAGCGCGCCCAGCGCCTTCGGGCGGGCCGATGCAAGCGCGAGGTCGATCCAGGCAATGTCTGTCATGATGAAGCATCTCCGGGCCTGAAGACGTAGAAAGGCCGAATTTCGTAAGAGGTGGAACCTGGATTGACGGATGAAAGCTGCTTCGAGAAGGTGATCGCCTCGTCGAGCGTTTCAAAGTCGACGACGTAGAAGCCGAGAAGCGCCTCTTTCGTTTCCGCAAAAGGTCCGTCAATGACCAAGGGCTCGTCCTTGCCCTTGCGCACGGTGGTCGCAGCCGTCGTCGGCATCAGCCGGCCGACGGGGCCGAGTTTGCCGGATGCGGCAAGCGGCTCCTGCACGGCGTAGAGTTTCTCCATGACGGCAGCTTCTTCCTCCTTGGACCAGGCGAAGACAGTTTCCTCATGGGCGTAACAAAGGATTGCATAAAGCATCGCTCACTCCTCTTTTTGAATGACGAAGGAGTAACCGCTTACCCGACAGGCCGCATCAAAAAATTATTGACCGGAAATTCGTGATCTTCCGGAGTACGGACGGCGTCATAGCTGAAGAAATGGCTGGGCATCTCCCGGGACGAGCGGAGCTACATGACGGCTCCGATCGCCCCTTACCCCTCGCTCAGCGTCCGCTTGACCGCATTCTTCCAACCCTTGAGCTTCGCCGCCCGCACCTTCTCGTCCATGTCTGGCTCGAACCGCCGATCCCGTTTCCAGGTCGCCGAAAAACCGTCCCTGTCCGGCCACACCCCTGCCCGGCTGCCGGCGAGCCAGGCAGCCCCCAGCGCCGTTGTCTCCAGGATCATCGGGCGATCGACCGGCGCATCGAGCAGATCGGCAAGGCGCTGCATCGTCCAGTCGGAGGCGACCATGCCGCCGTCGACGCGCAACACTGTGTCCTCAGTGYCGTTCTTCCAGTCCTTCTGCATGGCGTCGAGCAGATCGCGGGTCTGATAGCAGACGGCCTCCAGCGCCGCTCGGGAGAGTTCCGCCGGGCCGCTGTTGCGCGTCAGCCCGAAGATCGCGCCCCGCGCCTTGGCATCCCAATGCGGCGCGCCGAGACCGGTGAAGGCGGGCACCAGATAGACCTCCTGCGTCGGATCGGCCCTTTCGGCAAGCGCGTTGGTCTCCGCCGCGCTGCCGATGATGCCGAGCCCGTCCCGCAGCCATTGCACGGCGGCGCCGGCGATGAAGATCGAACCCTCCAGCGCATAGGTCGTCTCGCCGTTCAGGCGATAGGCGATGGTGGTCAGCAGCCGATTTTTGGAGCGCACCATGTCGGCGCCGGTGTTGAGCAGCGCGAAACAGCCAGTGCCATAGGTCGATTTCATCATGCCGGGCGCAAAACACGCCTGGCCGATGGTCGCCGCCTGCTGGTCGCCGGCCACGCCGAGGATGGGGATAGCAGCACCGAAGATATCAGGATCGACGGTGCCGAAATCCGCGGCGCAATCCTTGACCTCCGGCAGCATCGCGGCGGGGACCCTCAGAATATCGAGCAGATCCTCGTCCCACGCGTTTTCGGCAATATTGTACATCAGCGTGCGCGAGGCATTGGTGGCATCGGTGACGAAGCTCTTGCCACCCGTCAGCCGCCAGATCAGGAAAGTGTCGATCGTGCCGAAGCAGAGATCGCCCCTGGCAGCGCGCGCCCGCGCGCCCTTCACGTTTGCAAGCATCCAGGAAAGTTTGGTGCCGGAAAAATAGGGATCGAGGATCAAGCCGGTCTTCTTTGTGAACAGCCGCTCGAGATCCTGCCTTTTCAGATTGTCGCAATAGCTTGCCGTGCGCCGGTCCTGCCAGACGATGGCATTCTGGATCGGCCGACCCGTCTCGCGTTCCCAGACGACCACCGTCTCGCGCTGGTTGGTGATGCCGAGTGCTGCAAGATCCCTAGCCTCGATCCCGGCATCGCGCAGCGCCATGTGGACGGTGGAGACGACCGAATCCCAGATTTCCTCGGGATCGTGCTCGACCCAGCCGGAGCGCGGGTAGATCTGGGTAAATTCCTTCTGGCCCTTGCCGGCGACATGCATGTCGCCATCGAAGACGATCGCCCGCGTCGACGTCGTTCCCTGATCGATCGCCAGAACATATCCGCTCATGAAAACCCTCCCTCAGCATGTCAATTGTCGAAGCAAATCAATAGGACACGGATGGGAGCGAGAAAAGCGAATAAAGCGGAATTGCCAGCCCGCCGGCTTTGGGCATAACCTCGCAGCTAAGCGCTGCACCGCAGCATCGCCATTTCAGGGAGAACAGCATGAGCAGAACAGTCGTCGTCACCGGTTCCACCAGCGGCATCGGTCTTGCGATCGCCACTGCCTTCGCAGAAACGGGCGACAACATCGTCATCAACGGTTTTGGAAAGGCTGATGAAATCAAGGCGATCGTCGAACGGCTTGAATCATTATCCAAAGGCCGGGCGCTCTATCATCCGGCCGACATGACCAAGCCCGCCGAGATCGCCGACCTGATCGAAACGGCGGCCAAGACCTTCGGCGGCGTCGATGTCCTGGTCAACAATGCCGGCATCCAGCATGTCGAGAAGGTCGAGGATTTCCCGATCGAGAAATGGGATCAGATCATCGCGATCAATCTGTCGAGTTCCTTTCATACCATGCGCGCCGCGATCCCGCTGATGAAAGCGAAGAAGTACGGCCGGATCATCAACATCGCCTCGGCCCACGGGCTCGTCGCCTCCCCTTTCAAATCCGCCTATGTCGCGGCAAAACATGGTATATTAGGCCTGACGAAGACGGCAGCGCTGGAGCTCGCCGAATTCGGCGTGACCGTGAACGCCATCTGCCCCGGCTACGTGCTGACGCCGCTCGTAGAGAAGCAGATACCGGATACCGCCAAGGCCCGCGGCATGACCGAGGAACAGGTGAAGAGCGAGGTCATACTCAAGGCGCAGCCGACGCATGAATTCGTCAAGGCCGAAGAAATCGGCGCACTGTCGCTCTATCTCGCCAGCGATGCCGCCCGGCAGGTGACGGGAACGCACATCTCGATTGACGGTGGCTGGACGGCGGCTTAACCATTTGGAAAACAACAACAGGAACATCATGAACGACAGCATCCGCTTCATCCTGAATGGCGAGGACGTCACGCTTACCGATGTCAGGCCAACCGAGACGCTTCTCGATTTTCTGCGGTTGAAGCGACAACTGACGGGCACCAAGGAAGGATGCGCGGAAGGCGATTGCGGCGCCTGCACCGTGCTCGTCGGCCGGCTGGCCGACGGCAAGCTCGCCTATGAATCCGTCAATGCCTGCATTCGTTTCATGGGTTCGCTGCATGCCAGCCATGTGGTGACCGTCGAGCATCTGGCCGGCAAGAACGGCGCGCTGCATCCCGTCCAGCAGGCATTGGTCGATTGTCATGGCTCGCAATGCGGCTTCTGTACCCCGGGCTTCGTCATGTCGCTTTACGGTCTCTGGCTCGCCAAGGAAAAGCCGAGCCGCCAGGAAATTGAAAAGGCGCTACAAGGCAATCTCTGTCGCTGCACGGGCTACGAGCCGATCGTCAAGGCCGCCGAGCAGGTGAGCCTGGTGCGGCCGAGTACGCTCTTCGACCCGCTGGAACGGACGCGCTCGGAAATCGTCGCGCGGCTTTGGGCAATGCAGGCGAGCGGCACGATCAGGATTGGGAATGGCGAAGACCGGCTGATCGTGCCGGCTTCTGTCCAGGCGCTGGCCGAGGTCCTTTCGCAGGAACCCGACGCGATTATCGTCGCCGGCGCGACCGATGTCGGCCTCTGGGTGACGAAGCAGATGCGCAGGCTGAGCCCGGTCGTCTTCATCAATCACCTCAGCGAATTGCAGTCGGTTACGGAAGGCGAGGACGGCGTCACCATCGGCGCCGGCGTCAGCTACACCAGGGCCTTCGAGGCGATCTCCAAGAAAATCCCGGCGCTCGGGCGGCTGATCGATCGCATCGGCGGCGAGCAGGTGCGCAACATGGGCACGATCGGCGGCAACATCGCCAACGGCTCACCGATCGGCGATAGCCCGCCACCGCTGATCGCGCTCGGCGCGACGCTGACGTTGCGGTCCCTGCAAGGCCAGCGCAGAATGCCGCTCGAGGATTTCTTCATCGCCTATGGCAAGCAGGACCGAAAGCCCGGCGAATTCGTCGAGAGCGTCTTCGTGCCCTACCCCGCAGCAATGAGCCGCTTTGCCGCCTACAAGATCACCAAGCGCCGCGATGAGGACATCACTGCCGTGCTCGGCGCCTTCCTGCTGACGCTCGACGATGCCGAGACGATCACCGATATTCGCATCGCCTTCGGCGGCATGGCGGCGACGCCGAAACGCGCCCGCACGGTGGAGGCCGAGTTGATCGGCAAACCATGGACGGAAGTGACGATCGAGGCAGCCCGCCCCGCCTTCGACGCCGATTACCAGCCGCTGACCGACTGGCGCGCGACGGCGGAATACCGCCAGCTGACAGCGAAGAACCTGTTGACGCGGTTCTATCTTGAGACCGTCGGCGCGCCGGCCGAACTGAAGYGGTTCGAGGAGGTGGCGTGATGGAAAAATCGATCTTCAGCCTGATCTCCAAGACCTGGTGGCAAGCTTCGATGGGAACGGTCGCGGTCGCCTCTCCTCACTCCCTTCGCGGAGGGAGGCGCTAATGGACAAGTCCACCTTCGAAGACCGCAAGGCCATCATCGCAGGCCCGATGCACGGCTCGCAGCGACATGATTCAGCGCATAAACATGTGACCGGAACCGCCGATTATATCGACGATATTCCGGAACCCGCAGGTCTACTGCACGGCGCCCTCGGCCTCTCTGACCGGGCACATGCCGAAATCGCCGCTATCGATCTCTCCGCGGTCGCCGCCTATCCCGGCGTCGTCTGGGTCTTCACCGGCAAAGACGTGCCCGGCGTCAACGACGTCAGCTCCAACGGCAGCCATGACGAGCCGCTGCTGGCCGAAACTTTAGTTCAGTTCCACGGCCAGCCGATCTTTGCCGTCATCGCCGAGACGCGTGATGCCGCCCGCTGCGCCGCGCGGCTGGCAAAGATCGACTATCGCGACCTGCCGCATTGGAGCGATATCGACGGCGCGCTCGCCAATGGCAGCCCGCTCGTCATCACCCCGATGACGCTGCGGCGCGGCGAACCGGATACGGAAATGACGAATGCCGCCATGCGTGTGAAAGGTCAGATGCGCATCGGCGGACAGGAGCATTTCTACCTCGAAGGCCATATCGCCGTGGCGATCCCCGGCGAGGACGACGAGGTCACCGTCTGGTCCTCGACGCAGCATCCAAGCGAGATCCAGCACATCGTCGGCCATGTGCTCGATATTCCCTCCAACGCCGTGACCGTCAACGTGCGCCGCATGGGCGGCGGCTTCGGCGGCAAGGAGACGCAGGGCAATCAGTTCGCAGCACTTGCGGCGATTGCCGCCAAGAAGCTCGGCCGCGCGATCAAATTCCGCCCGGACCGCGACGAGGATATGAGCGCTACCGGCAAGCGCCACGATTTCCTCGTCGATTACGAGCTCGGCTTCGATGCCGAAGGACGCATCCACGCGGTCGACGCGACCTATGCGGCACGCTGCGGCTTCTCCTCCGACCTCTCAGGGCCGGTAACCGACCGTGCCCTCTTCCATGCCGATTCCAGCTATTTCTACCCGCATGTGCATCTGACGTCGAAACCACTGAAGACGCACACCGTCTCCAATACCGCCTTCCGCGGCTTCGGCGGGCCGCAGGGGATGCTCGGGGCCGAACGCTTCATCGAGGAAATCGCCTATGCCGTCGGCAAGGATCCGCTCGATGTCCGCAAGCTGAATTTCTACGGCCAGCCGGGCTCCGGGCGCACGCTCACCCCCTACCATCAGGAGGTCGAGGACAATATCATCCCCCGCATCGTCGAGGAGCTGGAGGAAACGTCCGAATACCAGGCACGGCGCAACGCCATCATCGCCTTCAACCGCGACAGCCGCTATATAAAAAAGGGCATCGCGCTGACGCCGGTGAAATTCGGCATCTCCTTCACCATGACTGCCTTCAACCAGGCCGGCGCCCTCGTCCACATCTACCAGGACGGCTCGATCCACCTGAACCATGGCGGCACCGAAATGGGCCAGGGCCTCTATACCAAGGTGGCGCAGGTGCTGGCTGACAGCTTCCAGGTCGATATCGACAGGGTGAAGATCACCGCGACGACGACGGCCAAGGTGCCGAACACCTCGGCCACTGCCGCCTCCTCCGGCTCGGACTTGAACGGCATGGCCGCCTATGACGCTGCTCGCCAGATCAAAGAACGGCTGGTCGCCTTCGCCGCCGAGAAGTGGGATGTTGGGCCTGCCGACGTCGTCTTCCTGCCGAACCGCGTGCGCGTCGGCGAAATCGAGATCCCCTTCCCCGATTTCATCAAGCAGGCCTATTTCGCCCGCGTCCAGCTTTCCGCCGCCGGCTTCTACAAGACGCCGAAGATCCACTGGGACCGCAAGGCCGGCCGCGGCACGCCCTTCTATTATTTCGCCTACGGCGCCTCCTGCACCGAGGTGTCGATCGACACGCTGACCGGCGAATATCTGATTGACCGCACCGACATCCTCCACGATGTCGGCCGCTCGTTGAATCCGGCGATCGACATGGGCCAGGTCGAAGGTGCCTTCGTCCAAGGCCTGGGCTGGCTGACGACGGAGGAACTCTGGTGGGACGACAAGGGCCGGCTCCGCACCCATGCCCCCTCGACCTACAAGATCCCGCTCGCTTCCGACCGTCCGAAGATCTTCAACGTGCGCCTCGCCGAATGGTCCGAGAACACTGAGGCCACCATCGGCCGCTCCAAGGCCGTCGGCGAACCACCCTTGATGCTGGCGATCTCGGTGCTGGAGGCACTGTCGATGGCGGTAGGCAGTGTCGCGGATTATCGGGTCTGCCCGAGGCTCGACGCACCGGCGACACCGGAGCGGGTGCTAATGGCGGTCGAGCGGATGAAGCGGGTGTAGCAGATGCGAATGCGTCCGGCTCGTTTGTTGGCCTCGGCGGCGAACCCATCGGTCAGCCACCCATGACAGACATCCGCCGCTTCCTCGCCGCCCACCCGGACTGCATCCTCATCGACATCACCGGTACGCAGGGCTCCACCCCGCGTGAGGCCGGTACCTTCATGCTGGCATCGCAAACCGCGTTATGGGGCACGGTCGGCGGCGGCCAGTTCGAATTCATGGCGATCGAGAATGCGCGGGACATGCTCGCGGGAACCGGTGGGATGGCGGAGATGGATATCCCGCTCGGCCCTGACATCGGCCAGTGCTGTGGCGGACGCACGCAGCTGCGGTTTCGCCGGGTGACAAAGGCGGTTGCTGAAGAAATCGAAGCCAGGCTAACCAGTGAGATCGAGTGTCTGCCGGAGGTCTATCTTTTCGGTGCCGGCCATGTCGGCCGGGCGCTGGCTGCGGCCTTGGCGCCGCTGCCGCTGTTGGTGACGGTCGTCGAAACGCGGCAGGAAGAGCTCGCCAACCTGCCGGCAGAGACGAAGGCGCGGCTCGTGCCGATGCCCGAAGCACTGGTCAGGGATATTCCGGCCGGCGGCGTGGTCGTCATCCTGACGCACGACCACGCGCTGGATTTCCTCATCGCCCGCGAGGCGCTGGAAAAGACCGACCTCGCCTATACCGGCATGATCGGCTCGGCGACCAAGCGCGCCACCTTTGCAAGCTGGCTTTCCCGCGAAGGTGGCGGAGAGCGCGGCTGGATGGAGCGGCTAACGCTGCCGATCGGCGGCTCGGCGGTCAGGGACAAGCGCCCTGAGGTGATCGCCGCCATGACCGCCGCCGAAATCCTGACGGCGCTCGCGGCCTACCGCATGCGCTCGTCCTCGTAATAGGGATCGCGTCCGTCGAGAAAACCGAGATCGCGCTTGACGCGATCCGGCACCGTGTCGAGATCGAGGCTGGGCATGCGCCAGATCCGCGCCAGCCGACCGCCGATGCGCCGGAAAATTCCGATGGTCTGCTGCGGCGGGCTCTGTTCGATAGCATAGCAATCCATGACATCACCTCGATGGCTTGATGGTATGAGTTGCAGTTTGACGGTAAAAATGCTGCAATTCCAATCGAACGACCGTCTGCCTGCATCAAGAGAACTTATCCATGAAACTCTCCAAGCAATTCCCGCTGAATGCGCTGCGCGTCTTCGAGGCCGCTGCACGGCTCGGAAGTTTCACCAAGGCGGGCGACGAGCTCGGCATGACGCAGACGGCCGTCAGCTACCAGATCAAGCTGCTGGAGGAGAATGTCGGCGAGCCGCTCTTCCTGCGCCGTCCTCGCCAGATCGCACTGACGGAGACCGGCGAGCGGCTGGCGCCGAAGGTAACCGAAGCCTTTGCCATGCTGCACGACGCGATGGCGACGGCGCGCGACAGCGTCGAAGGCACGCTCGCCATCAGCTCGACCCATACCTTCGCCTCGAAATGGCTGGCGCCGCGCCTCGGCTCCTTCCACTTGAAACATCCGGCGATCGCGGTGCGCTTTCAGGCGAGCTCTGATATCATCGACTTCGCCCGCGAGCAGATCGATGTCGGTATCCGCTGGGGCGACGGCAACTGGCCGGGGCTGACGCTGCACCGGCTGATGGGCCTGGAGTTCACCCCGATGCTGAGCCCAAAGCTGGCGGAGACGGCAGGCGGCATCAGCGAGCCGCGCGATCTCCTGAAGTTCGATCTCTTCGACGCCGGCGACATCTGGTGGAAACAATGGTTCGAGGCAGCCGGCGTCACGGAGACGGATCTCGATCGGCGCCCGCGCAACCAGCTTGGCTCCCAGGCGGTGGAAGCCGATGCGGCGATCGCCGGCCATGGCGTCGCCATTCTCCATCCGGCCTTCTATGCGGCCGAGATCGCGCTCGGCCGGCTCTACCAGCCCTTCGAACTGACCCGTAGCGACGGCAAGGCCTACTGGCTCGTCTACCCCGAAAACCGTCGCAACGTGCCCAAGATCAAGGCCTTCCGCAACTGGATCCTTGAGGAGATGAAGGCAGCCGGAAATTGATGCATGCCGCCTGAAACTGTACAGCGGTTTTCGGACAACGACATACCGGACCCGGTTGGTGAGCCGGGTCCGGTGCTGTGGTCCGCCTTCAATATCCCATTTCCGGCGCATAGAAACAGCGCGGCGTATCCTCGTTCGGGAACAGACAGAGATGATAGTCGTTATCGCCGGATTGCATTGCCTTCGTCATTGGCAGCAGGAAGACATGAGCATGCGTCACCAACCGGTGGTCTCCCGGCATCAGCGTCACACGATATCCGCCTGGCGTCACCGCCACGCTTTTCGAAGGGATCATCTGACAATCGCCATTATGACTGTCGCCGTTGCAACAATAGGGGTCATAACTCCACCCCGAAGGTGCGTCGTGAGCCGTCGCCAACGACGCATACGCAATCATCACACACGTCAGAATGCTGCGCATGGGCATCTTCTCCGTCGATGAATGCGCCGCCGATGATCTAAGGGTTCTTATTTTATTCCGGCGGCCTGCAAAAATAACTGTAATCGAGTCGTCGCAGTTCCAGATCTGCTGAATTAGCAGATTCAGTATAAGGCTGAGATAATGCACAGCCTTCTCGGCAGCTTTTAGGCACGCGACAGCAGATCGGCGATCCGTCCGCGATCGGCAGCTTCGGCAAAATTGCTGAAGATCTCGACGAGCGCGGTGATCATTCCATTGCTCCTTTGGCCGCGCCGGTCGTCGCGCGTGTGCAGTTCTTCAATCTCCTCTTCCCTCCCCGCCAAAATTTCCGCAATGTCACGAGTCGGAGGAAGATAGGGGAACTCGATGTATGAATATGCCATAGCATGGGAATGGCTCGCCTTCGCGGCGCGCTGGTTCCATGTCATTACCGCGATCGCCTGGATCGGGTCGTCTTTTTATTTTATCGCGCTCGATCTCGGACTGGTGAAGCGCCCGCATCTGCCGCCCGGCGCCTATGGCGAGGAATGGCAGGTTCATGGCGGCGGCTTCTACCATATCCAGAAATATCTGGTGGCGCCCGCCCAGATGCCGGAGCATCTGACCTGGTTTAAATACGAAAGCTATTTCACCTGGATTTCCGGCTTCCTGATGCTCTGCATCGTCTATTATGGCGGCGCCGACCTCTTCCTCATCGACCGGCATGTGCTCGATATCAGCCCGCCCGTCGCCATCCTGATCTCGCTGGCGTCGCTTGCCCTCGGCTGGATCGTCTACGACCTGCTCTGCAAATCCCCGCTTGGGCGGAATACCTGGGGGCTGATGGCGGTGCTCTATGTCGTGCTCGTCTTCATGGCCTGGGGCTATACGCAGCTTTTCACCGGCCGCGCCGCCTTCCTGCATCTCGGCGCCTTCACCGCCACGATCATGTCGGCCAACGTCTTCATGATCATCATTCCGAACCAGAAGATCGTCGTCGCCGACCTTATCGCCGGACGGGTTCCCGATCCCAAATACGGGCAGGTCGCCAAGCAGCGTTCGCTGCATAACAACTACCTGACGCTGCCCGTCATCTTCTTCATGCTGTCGAACCATTATCCGCTGGCCTTCGGAACGCAGTTCAACTGGTTGATCGCCGCCCTGGTCTTCCTGATGGGCGTCACCATCCGCCACTGGTTCAACACCACGCATGCCAGAAAGGGCCGGCCGACCTGGACGTGGATCGTCACCGTCATCCTTTTCATCCTGATCATGTGGCTTTCAACCGCGCCGAAGCTGCTGACGGGCGAAACGGATGCGGCGGCGGTCGCGCCCGCCTTCCAGCAATTCGCCGGCGATCCGCATTTCCCCGCCGTCAAGCAGCTAGTCTCGACGCGCTGTTCCATGTGCCACGCGGCCGAGCCCGTCTATGAGGGCATCGTACGGCCGCCGAAGGGCGTGCTGCTCGAAAATGACGCGGAAATCGCCGCCCATGCCCGCGAAATCTATATACAGGCGGGCCGCAGCCATGCCATGCCGCCCGGCAACATCACCGACATCACGCCGGACGAGCGCAAGCTGCTCGTCGCCTGGTTCGAGAGCGCAGTCGAAGGCAAGACACAATGACGACGACAGTCCTGCGCGGCCGCCTGCTTTCCTTCCATCGCGCGCCGCTAAGCCTTACCGACAGCCAAAGCTATCTCTACGAGGAGGATGGCGGCCTGCTGATCGAGAATGGGCTGATCGCGGCAGTCGGCCCCTATGCCGACATCAAGGCAAAAACAGGCGAGGACATGGTCGAGATCGACCACCGCCCGCATCTGATCATGCCCGGCTTCATCGACATGCACCTGCATTTTCCGCAAATGCAGGTGATCGCCTCCTATGCGGCCAACCTGCTCGAGTGGCTGAACACCTACACCTTTCCCGAGGAATGCCGTTTCGTCGAAAGTGCGCATGCTGAAAGGATCGCCACGCATTTCTATGACGAGTTGATCCGCCACGGCACGACGACGGCGGTCGCCTATTGCTCCGTGCACAAGACCTCGGCCGACGCCTTCTTTGCCGAGGCGCTGAGGCGCAATATGCGCATGGTCGGCGGCAAGGTGATGATGGACCGCAATGCCCCGCAAGGCCTGCTCGACACGCCCGAGATGGGCTATGATGAGACCCGCCAGGTGATAGCGGACTGGCACGGCAAGGGCCGTAACCACGTCGCCATCACTCCGCGCTTCGCCATCACCTCCACGCCGGCGCAGATGGAGGCGACATCCGCGCTTGCCCGCGAATTTCCCGACCTGCACATCCAGACGCATCTTTCGGAAAACCACGAGGAGATCAAATTCACCTGCGAGCTCTATCCCGACGCGCTCGACTATACCGACATCTACGCCCGCTACGGCCTGCTCGGGCCGAAGAGCCTCTTCGGCCACGCCATCCACCTGTCCGAGCGCGAAGCCGATGCCATGAGCGAGGCGGGTGCCGTCGCCGTCCACTGCCCTACCTCGAACCTCTTCCTCGGCTCAGGCCTGTTTCCGCTGAAGGCGCTGGCGCGGCGCCAAAAGCCGGTTCGCATCGGCGTGGCGACCGATATCGGCGGCGGTTCCAGCTATTCGATGCTGCGGACGATGGACGAGGCCTACAAGATCCAGCAGCTGCTCGGCGAACGGCTGAACCCGCTGGAAAGCTATTACCTGATGACCCGCGGCAATGCCGAGGCCCTGTCGCTGGCGGACCGGATCGGCACGCTGGAACCCGGCACCGAGGCCGATTTCGTCGTTCTCGATGCCACGGCGACACCGGCCATGGCGCTGAAGATGGAAGTGGTGAAGACGCTGCCCGAGGAGCTTTTCCTGCTGCAGACGATGGGCGACGACCGGGCGATCGCCGAGACCTATGTGGCCGGCGTTGCGTCGAAGAAGGAGCTTCAATGAGACGCCCTGTCACCCTTGAAATCGGACCATGAAAGCTGCCCGGCACGGCCAGTTTCCCGTAACACTCCCACGAAATTCATGTTATGGCCGATAGCCGCATTCAGATGTGAAGGTTCAATTCATGGCCGCTCCGCTCACCATCGCTGACCTGAAAAAGCTTGCACAGCGCCGTGTGCCGAAGATGTTTTTCGACTATGCGGATTCGGGCGCCTGGACGGAATCGACCTACGCGGCAAACGAGAGCGATTTCAGCCAGATCAAGCTGCGCCAGCGGGTGATGGTCGACATGACCGACCGTACGCTGGAAACGACGATGATCGGCCAGAAAGTGTCGATGCCGGTGGCCCTGGCGCCGACCGGACTGACCGGCATGCAGCATGCCGACGGCGAGATGCTGGCGGCACGCGCCGCCGAGGAGTTCGGCGTTCCCTTCACGCTCTCGACTATGAGCATCTGCTCGATCGAGGACGTCGCATCGGTGACGACGCGCCCCTTCTGGTTCCAGCTCTACGTGATGAGGGACAAGGATTTCGTCCTCAACCTTATCAATCGCGCCAAGGCCGCCAAATGCTCGGCGCTGGTGCTGACCGCCGATCTGCAGATCCTCGGCCAACGCCATAAAGACCTGCGCAACGGCCTGTCGGCGCCGCCGAAATTCACGCCGAAACATGTCTGGCAGATGGCGACCCGGCCCTTCTGGTGCCTGGATATGCTGCAGACCAAGCGCCGCACCTTCGGCAATATCGTCGGCCACGCGAAGAATGTCTCCAGCATCGCCTCGCTCTCCGCATGGACGCACGAGCAGTTCGACCCGCGGCTGTCCTGGGCGGATGTCGCCTGGATCAAGGAACAATGGGGCGGCCCGCTGATCATCAAGGGCATACTCGATCCGGAGGATGCAAAGGCGGCCGCCGACACCGGCGCCGATGCGATCGTCGTCTCCAATCACGGCGGGCGCCAGCTTGACGGCGCTCCCTCCTCGATCAGCATGCTGCCGAAGATCGTCGATGCCGTCGGTGACCGTATCGAGGTACATCTCGACGGCGGCATCCGCTCCGGCCAGGACGTGCTGAAGGCCGTGGCGCTCGGCGCCAAGGGCACCTATATCGGCCGCCCCTTCCTCTACGGCCTCGGCGCCATGGGCAAGGAAGGCGTATCGCTGGCGCTCGGCATCATCCGCAAGGAGATGGACATCACCATGGCACTCTGCGGCAGGCGCGACATCAATGACGTAAATTCGTCGATCATCGCAGGGCGGCAATGACCTGCTTGAGAAGCCAGCTTGGGAGAGTCACCAATCCCGGAATCGCCGTCGCGATTGCTGAGTCATTGAGCACACGATTCTGAAGAGCATGCTGTCCGGGCGTCCGTTTCTGGTATTCCACCTCGAACGCCAGATAACAGCAAAGAGGCTCAAGGAGAGAAATCGGCACTGGCTGAACGTCCCTGATGGCGTGGGCAAGACCTGCCAGACGCATGCCGGAGAGCACCCGCATCTATCGCCTGCCGTCGTATTCAGCAGAGCGGCTGCCCATCGATCGCATCGAGCAGAAGGATCGCGAAAATCACGAGAGAGACGGCGAGCGCAAAACGCTGCCGCCAGACGATGCGGCGCGATCCGGCAATCCGCCTCTCGAGGTCAGGCGGTATCCCGTCAGGCTTGCGAAGCTGCATTCGGGACAACAGGTCGTCGACGGCGGCAAGACCGGCCGTCTCGGTCTCGTGGCTCGCCGCGAGCCGAAACAACAGCGCATCGAAGAGGAGATGGATCGCCAGCGCAAGAACAATCACGCAGAAAACGAGCATCAAAAGCCAGCCGAGCGGTGGAGCGAGGCCTCGATATCCCACGGTGACCGGGCCGACAATCAGTGGCAACAGCGCTGTCAGCCCGCAGAAGATTGAATTGCGGCCGAGATTTCGCGCAGCCGCCGAGGCCGTGGTATTCCACTGCGTCATTGCACGCCCTCCGCTATGGCATGGATACTTTCCGCCGGCAGATGAACGCGCCACCCCGCCCGTTCGATCAGCCGCAGTGCTTCGGCTGGATTTTCGCAATGTCGGCTGATGAGCAGCCAGCCCACGATGACGCAGGCGCTCCGCTGGAAACCTAGCGCACAGCAGACGAGGATCGGTCCCTGCTGGCGCGCATCCTCGACGAGGTTCGCTGCGGCGAGCGTCTGGATCTTGTCGAGGGCTGTAAGATCAAGGGTGGGAAAGCTGCACCAGCGCGCGCGTGTCCCGCCGGGGCGCAGAAGTTCGCCGGTAATGTCGATCACCGTGGCAAAACGGTCGGCCTCGTGGCGACGCGGAAAACGACCGAGATGGACGCCGTCAGCGATCACAACAGAAGCCGGCATTCTCCGGGTCCAGAGCCGAATGTTGATGAGAGCGCCGAGCCGGTAGGGTGCCAATAGCCAGCGGCTGGCAAGCGTGGCCCGGCCACCGACGCGTTTCTGGAATATCTGCGGGCCGGCGCCGAAATATCCGACTGCGACGATCGCCTGCGCAACAGCCGGCCAGAGCAACAGAAGCGCTGCGGCCGATAGAGGCGTGCAGAGCGCTCCAAGGCCGAGAAATGCGACGGCACCGCACAGATAATAGATGCCGAGACGGCGCGACTTTGGATCGCCGCTCATCGTAAAGTTCGCGAGAGGCGACCCGGCATCGCGCGGAAAAAGCCAGACGGCAGACAGACCGAGCAGCATGCCGGTCGGTATGTCGATGACGTGATGCTGCCACGTGGTCAACACGGAGACACCGATCAGGAGGCACCAAAGGTGCCAAAGAAGCCGTGCCTTCCGCGGCAACCGGCCGCGCAGATGATCCCAGATCACCACCAGGAGTGCGATATGCAGCGACGGCGCCTGGTTGAACGGCTTATCGAAGCCGCCGAGGACGGCGAACATGAAACCGGGCAGGCCGCTCGTTGCCGGCCGCACGAAAGTCGCTTCGAGCGGAAACGCGACGAAGCAGGCGACGGCTACTATCTGGATCGTCAGATAACGTCGCGCGAGCATATCCACGTCGCGCGGCGTCGTGTTGATGAACAGGCAGAGTGCATAGAACAGATTGATCGACCAATATGGAATAATAGTCCATCCAAGGAACGGAATGGCGCTTTCCCATGCGAAGGCGACGTTCGGCACATGAGCGCGTTGCGATGCCAGCCAATTGGCGCCGCCATAGCTCAGATAGAAGAACGGTCCCAGGAAGACGAGCCAGAGCGCCGCCCGCTTCGGGACCGGTGCTGCCGCGGAAAAAGTAGAACGTGCCCTCTCCACGCTTTGCCCTCAGACTCTCTCGGCCAGCGAGACAGTGAAAATGCCCCATTGATCGATGCGCTGTTCGATCTTGCGGAAACCGGCTGCGGCGACCAGTTGGTCCATTTCCTCTTGCGTCCGCCGTCGCATCACCCACGCCTCGCCGCCGCGGTGGGAGGTCAGTGCGCGGGCGATCATCTCCAGTTGTGGATGCCATGGCTGGTTGGTGTAGACAAGCAGACCACCGGGCAGCATCGCGCGGGCGATCCCGTTGAGCGACGCGGCGATCATCGCATTGTCGGAAAACAGTTCGTAAAGGCCGGAGACGATCGCGAGATCCGGAGCCGGCGTGATTGCAGCCAGCCCCTCGCAGTCAAAGGCATCCTGCTGGCGGAAGCTGACGAAATCACTCAGTCCACGCGCCGCAATGCTCTTGCGGCCGGCATCGACGTTGATGGAGGAATAGTCCTGCAACCGCGCACTATCGGGACGCACGGCAGCTGTCTCGATCGCATCAAGGACATAACGGCCGTGCCCGGCCGCTATGTCGAGCATGTGGGTATTGCGGCCGACTGCTTTCAGGCGCTGCAGCGCGCGGTCGATCAGTTCCTGCAAGTGTAGCTTGCGCTGCCTGATGCCGCGCCAGCCGATCGCATCGAGGAACACCTTGTCGATCAATCGCCCGCCGGGACCGAGCCCGCGCGGCTTGTTCTCGTAGACGTAATCGAGGGTCGAGCCGGAATCAAAACCGGTCTTGACCCCTGTCTTTATGCCTTCAGACACCAAAGCACCGATCTTGATGTTGAGGCGGCTGAGCGCCCAGTGGATGCCACGTGGGGATGTGGCGTCCAGCGGGCTCGCGAGCCGGTCGGCCTCGTCCTTTGTATAGCCCTGGATATGGGCGGTGCAAAGGTTGGCAGGCGCCCGGGGCTCGGCGAAACGCGCGTCTATAAAACGGCGGACTTCGGCCAGGGCAATCGCGCGCTCCTTTTCGCCAAGCGTGTCATGGTAGAAGCCGGCAAGCACATGCCGTTCCTTGATCCGGCTGCCGAGATTTTCGTAAAACCGGTGCTGCGKCGCGTGTCGCACCACCCAGTCGCTGCCGGAGATCAGCAATYGGGTCGGGACGGTGATGGCGCGGGCGTCGCCGACAACGCGGGCTGCCGCCTCATAGAGCTGCAACAGGATGTTGGAGGCAATTGGCCTAGATATCAATGGGTCGGATTCGTACGAGGCGATGCGCTCGGGGTCATGCGTCAGGAACCTCGCCTTGACATAGGAATTGACGAAGAATGTCCCCTTAACCTTTTCCCAGAGTGCAATGCCTTCTTTGGCGAAAGGCACGTAGAGCTTGACGCTGAAGGCCGGTGAGGCAAGCACGAGCGCACGGATCGGCGGCGCATAGTCATGCACCCAGGTGGCGGCGAGGACCGCGCCGACGCTCTGCGCAATGACGGCGATGTCTTCGACAGCAGTACCGCTTGTCTCGCTGACATGGCGGACGAAACAATCGAGATCATGCGCCGAGGCAGCAAAGGATGGCGAATAGCCGCGCTCTCCCGGCGAGCGTCCATGGCCGCGTGCGTCCCAGGCGTAGAAGGAAAAATCATCGAGGCCGAGCTCGGTGGCAAGGTGGGTGACGCGGCCGCTATGCTCGTGGCCGCGATGGAGAAGAATGATTACGCCCTTCGGTGCAGCGCCCGTCGAAGGCCACGCCCGATAAAAGAGTCGAGTGCCATCATGCGATGCGAATTCGGATTCATGCATTGGTCTGGCCGTCGAGGACGGTTGCCCACTATCGGCAGTTTGCAGCACGGTCTTCTCCAATTCTGATTGGTGGGTGGGTTACAACCATTGGCGGGAACAGTGATTTGCCTGCATTGCAAAAGTCTAGTTGCAAATGTAAGTCCTTTACGAGAACCGATATGAAGTGTGGCTTTCCTCATAAGTACGATGATCTGCACCCGCGAGAGGCGGGGATAGACTATTTCGATGCACGAAATTCCAATGAGGTAGCATGTCTGTCTATCAATTGAAGTCCCGATTTCAGAATATTCTTCGCCCTCTGGTGCGTTCCCTCGCGGCGCGAGGCGTCACCGCCAATCAGGTGACTTCAGTTGCCGCCGCCGTCTCGGTTGCATTGGGCTTTTTTCTGAGCGTCGCCCCTCTGCCGCATTGGTTCCTGCTGGTGCCAGTATGGTTTCTCCTGCGCATGGGTCTCAACGCCATCGACGGCATGCTCGCGCGCGAACATGGGCAGAAGAGCATTTTAGGCGCGTATCTGAACGAGATCGGTGATGTCGTGTCGGATGTCGCCCTGTATTTGCCGTTTGCGCTCATCGATCCGAACGGCTTGGTGCCGGCGATGGCGGTCATATTCCTCTCGGCGCTGACGGAATTTACCGGCGTTCTGGGTCAAACGGTCGGGGCAAGCCGGCGTTACGACGGGCCGCTGGGCAAGAGCGACCGCGCGGTCCTTTTCGGCGCGCTCGGCATCTTTGTCGCGGTTGGTGGTACATTTGCAGCATGGACTTCGTGGCTCTGGGCGGTGGTGGCTCTACTTCTCATATGGACCACCATCAACCGTATCAGCGCCGGTATTCGCGAGGCGCATACGGCCGCCCGATAGGGAACGGAGCCGATCTGCTGCCGGTTCTTTCATCGGCACATGTGATTTGGAATTGTGTCGAGGCTTTTGTTGCCGGTCACGCGTTGGGCTTCAAGAGTCCGTGACTCTTTTCACAAGGCTGCTCACTGCCGCCAGCTCGCGACATCTCTCGATAATGGACACTGCCTCAGTCCTTCTAACCGCACGTTAAGCCTAGGTTGTATTTTTATCGCCACCCCTTGAAAGCACAAAAGCGGTGCTTTATGTTTTACCTATGGTTATCACAGGCAAGACACCGCATCCATCGCTGCTGCGCTACACGCTGGCGCCTGACGACAACGCCCGGCAGGCGCTGGACGACACCATTGCCGCCTATCTCAGGATGATCGAAATCCTGACTGGCCTCGTCTCCGACAGGACGGGCGCCAATCTCGTCGTGCTGCATGACCTTGCCTATGAAACCGTCCGCGAGCAGACGGGGTTGCCGGCAAGGCTGGTCACGCTCGGCCTTCGCGATTTCGCCGCCAATCGCGGCGTCACCGCCGATCCGCCGCAACTGCCGCTCGATGACAAGCTCTTCGCCATCAAAGGCCCCTCGGACCTGACGATCGCCACGGTGCACGGACGTGTTGCCGTGCCCTTCGATGTCGCGGGTTATTCCAGGGGATGGGAGAGTATTTTTCCGGCCTACCTCGTTGCAGGCCAGGATCGCTACGAGATTCACATCGGCGTTACGCCGAATTCCGCTCGGATGGAGGAAAACATGACGAACGAAGGCATTCTCTCACGCATGGGCCGTCTGATCGCGGGCATCGCGAATGCGGCGATCGACAAGGCGGAAGGCGTAAACAAGATCGCCGTCATCGAACAGGCGATCCGCGAGATCGATGCAGCGGCGGATGAGGCCCGCACCGATCTCGGCAAGGCGCGCGCGGAGGAATACCGCATCCAGAGCCGCAGGGACGAAATCGTCGAAGACCTGAACGCGCTCGACCAGAAGATCCGCATCGCCGTCTCGTCAGAGCGGGATGACCTGGCAAAGGCCGGCGTTGCCCGCCAGATCGATCTCGAATCCCAGATCGCAGCGCTCGACAAGGCGCTGGCCGATGCCAGGGAACAGGTGGACGAAGGCCAGAAAGCCTTGCAGGCCGTCCTCGCCACGCGCCGCGAGGCGGACGCTCGCCTTGCCGATTTTAAGCGCAGCATCGCCCGGCATCCCGAACACGCCGCGACCGGCCACAGCCAGCCCGCACCGGGTGCAGATGCTGCCCGCGCTGCCGCGGCAGTCTCCCGGCTGACCGGGGTTCCCGCTGGCGAGCATGCCCATAGTTCCGAACTGGACGAACTCGACCGGTTGCACCGCGAACAGGYGATCGAGGCGCGCCTCGCACGCTTCAAGGCGGATAACCGGTAACGCCGATGGCCCTTCTCTTCGCTCCCGAATGCGCTCCCTTTGCCATTGCCGCCGCCGTGCTTGCAGGTCTGACCGCGATCGAGATGCTTGCGATGGTCATGGGGTTTTCGATGACGGAATTTCTGGGAAAGCCGGAGGCTCATGGCCATGACGGCATCCTGGCATACCTGTCCTGGCTCAATCTCGGCGGTGTTCCCCTGCTGATTCTTCTGATGATGACACTCGGCTTCTTCGCGATGACGGGGTTTGCCTTGCAGGCCGTCGCCAGCGCCCTCTGGGCGCCGCTGCCGAGCTTCATCGCCGTCATACCTGCCGCGCTCGCAACCATCCCCATGGTCAGGGCATCGAGCAGAACTGTGGCGCGGCTCGTACCGCACGACGAAACCTATGCCGTCGATCTCGACGCCTTCCTCGGCCGGACCGCCGAGGTGTCGATCGGCCCGCTCGATCAGGGACTGCCGGGCCGCGTCCGTGTCAAGGATCAGCACGGAAACTGGCATGTGCTTCGAGCCCGAGCCGCCAAGGGCGAGGGTCCGCTTGGGATCGGCGCTTCGGTTCTTCTCGTCGATCACAAGGCCAATGTGTTTATCGCCATTCCCGCGCCGGTCGACCCCACCGATGCGAACAATCAATCTTTCAGGGAGCAGCAATGATGTACGACGTTATTCTACCAGCCGGCATTGGGATTGTTCTGATCTTCGGCATCGGTTTTGTCCTCGCCTCTCTTTACACGCGCTCCAGCCGCGATGAGGCCTATGTGCGCACCGGTCTCGGCGGCCAGAAGGTCGTGCTCGACGGCGGTTCGGTCGTCCTTCCGATCTTCCATTCGACCGCGCGGGTCAACCTGAAGACGCTGCGGCTCGAGGTTCGCCGCGGCGAAGGCGATGCACTGATCACCAAAGACCGCATGCGCGTCGATATCGGCGCCGAGTTCTATGTGCGCGTCAAACCCGATGCCTCCTCGATTGCGCTTGCAGCGCAGACACTCGGCAATCGCACCAATGACGCCGAGGCCCTCCGCATCCTGATCGAGGCGAAATTCGTCGACGGTCTTCGCTCGGTGGCCGCGACGATGAATCTCGACGCGCTGCAGGAACAGCGCATGGATTTCGTCAAGGCCGTGCAGGAAGCTGTCGGCGCCGATCTCCAGTCGAACGGCCTCGAACTCGAATCCGTGTCGCTGACACGCCTCGACCAGACCGATATCAAGCATTTCAACGCCAACAACTTCTTCGACGCGCAGGGCCTGGCGGCATTGACCCGCATCACCGAGGGACGCAAGAAGGAGCGGAACGAGATCGTTCGCGACACCGAAGTCGCCATCGCCCAGAAGGATCTCGAGGCCCGCCAGCAATCGCTGACCATCGAGCGGACGAAGCGAGAGGCCGAACTCAGCCAGGAAAGAGACATCGCCAACAAATCCGCGGCGACACGCGCCGAAACCGCGCAGCAGGAGCAGGCCGCAAAACGCGCCGAGGAGGAAGCCCGCATCGCCTCCGAACAGGCGATCGCCGAACGCGAGGCATCCGCCAAGCAGGCTCGCGAAAGCGCCAACATCGACGCCGCCCGCGCCGTCCAGCAACGCGAAACCGAAGCCAAGCGTGACCTCCAGATCGTGGCACAGGAGAGCGCGATCGCCGTTGCCAACAAAAGCCGTGAAGAATCCGAAGCGAAGGCGGCTGCGGAAACGGCCCGCGCCCTGGCGATCGCGGCAGAGGAAAAAGTCGGCACAGCCAAGGCGATCGAGATTGCCGAACGCGAGAAGCAGATTGCCGTGATTGATGCGCGCAAGAAAGCCGAGACGGAAGCAACCGCCGTCACCGTCGGCGCGGAGGCCGAAAAGCAGGCAGCAAGCGACCAGGCCGAGGCCATCAAGACGCTCGCAACCGCCGAGGCGGATGCGGCGATCATCAAGGCCAAGGGCATTCTCGAAACCGGCAAGGCCGCGGCCGAGAGCGAAGCATTGCTCAACGACGCTCGCAACAAGCTGAGCTCTGCTATCATCGAGTTCGAGATCACCCGCGAACGGATCCGCATCATTCCGCAGGCGCTCGCCGAGGCGGTCAAGCCGATCGAGAAGATCTCCGATATCAGGATATTCGATACCGGCGGCATGCTCGGCCGCGGAAACGGAGCGACCGGCGGAAACGGCATCGGGCTCGGCGAAGGGCTGGCCAGCCAGCTCCTCTCCTATCAGGCGAATAAACCGATCCTCGACAAATTGCTGAAGGAAGCCGGCTTCGACGGCGACGATGCCATCTCATCACTTCTTGGAAATCTCGATGGCGCAAAACCGGCAAGACCGGCAACCGCCGCAGCCCCGGCAAAGCCGGCAACACCGGCCCCAGCCCCGACACAAACGATCATCCCTCCGGCCGCGAAGCCGGCACCAAAGAAGGACTGATCACCGCGCAAGCGGGTCTGGACTAGAACAGGATGATTTTAGGCCGGTTCGGCCTAAAATCTGAATCCTGTTCTAAATTAAATAGTTAGAGCATGATGTTGCCCGAAAACCGCACATACTTTTCGGCATTATGCTCTATCTCACCCAACCCGTTGCCAGCGCGCCTGCCCAGTCGGCACGGCCCTTTTCGGCGGCCAGTGCCGACATCGCCATATGGTCATAGGCGACGGTTCGGAACTGCCATATCCATCCGGCCGCCGTCTTTTCCAGAATGGCGTAGCTCGCCAGCGGGTGGCCGACTTCCACCTTGTGGTAATAGGGCAGCTCGTCGTCATAGGCCGCGCAGCCGACGCTGCCGGGGTTGACGATGAGACGGCCGTCGGAAAGCCTGATAGCGCGGGGGATGTGGCTGTGGCCGCAAAGGATCAGCGGCAGGTCGATGCCGTCGGCCAGCGCCTCGATTGCCTCGATCGGCTTCAGGAAGACGAAACCCTCCGGCGAAACGGATTCCAGCCAGTAGAGATTGTCGTCCTTCGGCGTCGCATGGCAGAGATAGACCTCATCGCGATAGACGGTATCGAATGGAAGACTACGGATCCAATCGAGATGGGCTGGCGACAATTGGTGATAAGCGGCGGCATCCGAAACATGCAGCGCCGCCGGATCCTGTTCGATCAGGTAGCGGTCGTGATTGCCGCGGATCGAGGTCAGGCCGAGCGGCATCAGCAAGTCTGCCGTCTTGCCGGCTTCGAGCGGCCCGCTGAAGAAATCGCCGAGATTGACGATCTCCTCGATCCCCTGTGCACGAATATCCGCAAGCACCGCCTCGAGCGCCAGATGGTTTCCGTGGATATCGGCAATTGCCGCAAACCGCATTTTTTAGCTCCCTCGATAGGTAGAATAGCCATAGGGCGAAATCAGCAGCGGCACATGGTAATGCGCCGTGACGTCGGCAATGCCGAAGCGGATCGGCACGAGATCGAGGAAGGCCGGATGCGGCAGCGGCGTGCCGCTCGCCCTCAGATAATCGCCGGCGTGGAAGACCAGCTCATAGGTACCCGCTCGAAAATTTTCGCCAATGAGGATTGGGCCGCCATCAACCCGGCCGTCGGCATTGGTCTCGACCGTCTTCAGATGCCTGCGGATCTCGCCGTCGAGCTGGAAAAGATCGATCCTCAGGCCCTCGGCCGGCTTGCCGAGGGCGGTGTCGAGAACATGCGTGGTCAGTCCGGTCATGGGGCTGGCTCTTTGATGATAAAAGGGGTTTGGAAGAAGAATTCTTCCAGATTGTTGCCTGGCCCGTCGCGGTCGACGACCAGGAAGTCTGAGGCTTGGTCGAGCGCCATCAGCGGATGATGCCAGACATTGGGGCGGTAGTTTACGCCCTGGTCGCCGCGCGCCAGAAACACCTGCGGCCTGCCCGGGCGGCCGTTCTCGTCCTCGGAGACGATGACGAGAAAAGGACGGCCCGAGACCGGCGAGAAACTCTGGCTGCCGAGGGGGTGGCGCTCCATCATCCCGACGTCATAGGGGAAGCTGCGCGGCTGTCCGCGAAAGAGGTTGATGATGACGCGTGCGCCCTCGCCCGTCGCATCAGCGGTGGCCAGCGCATGAAAACGCTCCGTCGTGCCGCCATTGATGAACCGCATTGAGGCCGGATCGGCCTCAATCACCTCGCCGAAGGGAGCGAAGGCGGATTTGGTGAGCGGGCGGATCTCGAGAAATTCGGACATGGCTTCATTCGCCTTGGGCATGCCAGTAACGGACAGCATCGATCGCGGAAAGAAGCTCCGGCAGCGTGCGATAGGTCGCCTCCCATATGTTCGACGGACTGAGATCGAAGACTTCCTCGAGGATACGGTTACCCATGCCACAGATTCTCGTCCATGGCAGATCGGGATGCTCAGTCGCAAATTCCGGATGGTTGACGAGCAGTCGGGACGCCGCCGCACCGATGGTGAAGTGGCAGAAGGCAACAGCCTTGAAGGTGAGCTTGTCCCCGGCGAACGCCGCCTCATCCATTCCGCCGACGAAAGACAGCGCTTCGGATGCCGCCTCATACATTTCATTGAGATAGTCGATGGCGCGCCGCTCTTTCATTCAGCCTCCGGCAGCATCGATGTCAGCCGCAGCAGCGCGATCCGTTCGACCTGCGCCGTCGCGGTCACAAATTCCTCATGCCGATCATTGCCGATCCGTGTTTCGAACGCCGACAGGATATCGACCTTGCCAAGCCCCTTGACGGCGATGATGAAGGGAAAGCCGAATTTTCCGACATAGGTCGAATTGAGTTCGGTGAAGCGGGCATGCTCGGCTGGGCTCAAGCGATCGAGACCGGCGCCGGCCTGCTCCTTCCGGCTGTCCTCGGTGAGTTCGCCCGATATCGCGAGGCGCCCGGCAAGGTCTGGATGGGCACGCAGCACGCCGAGACGCTCCTGCGGGCTTGCCGCCCGGAACGCGGCGGTTAGCGTCGCATGCACGCCGGCCGCCGTCAGCGGCTCCGTCACGGGGCCGGCGTCATAGGCGCGCTCGGCGATGAAAGGCGAATGTTCAAAGACGCCGCCGAAGCGGGAGACGAAATCCTCGCGCGACACCATCAAAGCGCTTCCGGCTGATGGTGCTTGTGCCAGTGTTCGGCAATCTCGATGCGGCGTGGAATCCAGACATTGTCGTGCTTCAGCACATATTCGATGAAGCGCTTCAGCGCCGCTGCCCGACCGGGACGTCCGACGAGGCGGCAATGCAGGCCGACTGACATCATCTTCGGGCTGCCCGCCTTGCCTTCCTCATAAAGCGTATCGAAGGCATCCTTCAGATAGGTGAAGAACTGATCGCCGGCATTGAAGCCCTGCGGCGTCGCAAATCGCATATCGTTGGTTTCGAGCGTATACGGAATGATCAGGAAGGGTTTCCCGTCGACGCCCTTCACCCAGTAAGGCAGGTCGTCGGCGTAGGAATCGGAGGAATAAAGGAAACCGCCCTCCTCCTGCACCAGCCGAAGCGTATTGTCGGAAGGCTTGCCCTGATACATGCCGTAGGGCCGCTCGCCGGTGAGTTCGGTGTGCAGGCGCACGGCTTCGAGGATATGCTTGCGCTCCAGATCTTCGGGAAAATCCTTATATTCCAGCCAGCGGTAACCATGGCTGGCGATTTCCCAGCCGGCCTCTTTCATCGCGGCGACGGCCTCGGGGTTGCGGGCCATCGCCAGCGTCACGCCGTAGACGGTTGCCTGCACCTTGAGGTCGGTGAACATGCGCCAGAGCCGCCAGAAGCCGGCACGCGAACCATATTCGTAGATCGATTCCATGTTGAGGTTGCGCTGCCCTGGCCAGGCGGCCGCACCGACGATCTCCGACAGCAGGTTTTCGGAAGCCGGATCGCCGTCGAGGATCGAGCTTTCGCCGCCCTCCTCATAGTTGATGACGAACTGCACGGCGACGCGTGCCTCGTCCGGCCATTTCGGATCAGGCGTCAGACGCCCGTAACCAACGAGATTGCGCGGATAAGTCTCGGATACCATCAAATCACCTTCTGAAAAGACGGGGAACGGTAGCATCCGCAGCCGGAATGTCGAGACGGAAACTGCTCGACCGGATTTTGCCTTTACGGCACAAGCCTTTAGCTCATCAGCAGATTCAAGCGATTTTGCGCGCGCTGACCTTGCCCATCGGATGCAGCGAATGAACGCGGAAAGGACCGCCCGTGCCCTCCTCAATCATCAGCGCCACGTTCGAAACCGTGACAGGCTCGGTGAGGACAGGCTCGAAGATCGTCCGCAACACCGGCTCGATGCGCGGCATGTCGATCGCGTTGACGGGACCCGTCACCGGCATATGAAAGCGGAACTCCTCCATCACGTAAGGGTTACCCCAGCGATGCAGATTGGCAAATTGCGTCGCCGACAGCCCGTCCGGATCGCTGCGCTCGATCTCAGCCTCGCTGAGCGGCGCGCGGAAACGATCGAATTCCTGGACGATCGCCGAAGCGAGATACTGGATCTGCTCGCAGGGAGTGCTCGGCAGCAGGCTGTAGAAATTGCCGAGCCGGGCGACTTCGATACGCGGAATCTGGAAGGGAACAAAGGTCCCGGAAAAACGCATCAGATCGCGCAGGAGTTGCGATTCGGGCATGTCGCGGGACAAGTGGAACGGCGCCTTCAAAACGCCGTGAAATCCGTAGCGCCGCGGCACGGCGGTATGGAAGGCGATCTCGTGAATGCCGAGGCCACGGACGGCAGGAGGCTCCATCATATCGCCCGAAAACACGTTTCGGCCAAGCCAGTTGGCGGCCACGAGCGACAGCGGATCGCTCGCCGGAGGCGTGAAGCAAATGGCATAGCGCATGCAATTTCCTCCATCAAGGAAGTGAGCGCCGGTGAGATCCGGCGCTGTCGATGCGCAAGCAGATAGGTGATTTGCATGACAGAATAACGAAACGCAGCGCCGCCTAATTCACGTTTAACGTGAAGCCGTCGCAATGTGGCTTGAAATTGCGAAGCTTTCCGGCAGCAAAAATCCGCAGTCTGTATCGCCTGCGATACATATCGCCGCCTCCGCCAGCCGGTGGGCGAGGCCGAAGCTGACCTTGAAGCCGCCGGTCAGCGCGATCAGGCGCCGGTGATCGGGATGGCGGCCGATCATTGGATCCCGGTCGATCGCCTTCGGACGAAGCCCGGCCCAGCGCTCGACAACGGGAGCGTCGCGAAGCGTCGGCACGATGCCGCGCGCCGCCTCGATCAGCACGTCGAGCTGGGCGTCGGTCGAGCTGGGATCGTCAAAACTGTTCTCGCTGGTGCTGCCGATTGCCGCGTGCCCGCCCTCATGCGCGATGACATAGAGCCCGTCGAGAAAGATGGTCGGTAGCGCCGGGTCGATATCGGCTTTCAATAATGCTGCCTGCCCTTTGACCGGCTGGCCGAGCGGTTGTTTGAGCCCAGGCGTCAGTTCTTGCAACAGCGGAAAGGACTGATAGCCGGCGGCGAGGATGCAGCGGCTGAAAGCCAAGGTTTCACCGCCTATGTCGGCCGTGCCGCGATCGGGATCGAGGCCGGCAACTCTAGCATGCTCGATGATGCGCACATGTTTTGCCCGCCGCAGGAAGGCGGTGAGCGCCGCGATTAGTAAGCGGGGCGCAACACGGGCGGCGAGCGTGTCGTGCACGAAGCCGCTCTCGCCGGCGGATGCCTCGATCCAGCCATCGACCGGCGGACTATCGAGCACATGCCAATGGAAGCGGCGCTCGCCCACCCGCCAATGGCGCTCGGCGTCTTCGAAATGGCCGCGCGCTATGCGGTTGAGATGCGGCTTCGGCAGCGGGATCAGCCGTCCGGACCTGTTATACCCGGCGGAAAGCCCGGTCTCGGCTTCGAGCGCTGTGATTTCGGCTTCGAGCGAGACCAGTGCATCGAACTGGAACTGCTTCTTCTCCGACCATCGGTCCGGCATATGCGGCATCAGCGCGCCGAGCAGGCCGCCGCTTGCACCTTCGCCCAACCTGCCGGCGTCAGCAACAAGAGTACGGATGCCCCGGCGCTCGGCATGGACGGCCGCCCAGAGCCCCATGATGCCGCCGCCGACGATCAGCAATTCTGAGGACGATTGACCTGAGACCGGCTGAGGACTATCGGCTTTTTCCATGAGAGACGTGAACCCCGATCAGATTGGCGCGGGCGCGCCGCAGCCGCTCGAATGGCGCGACGGCGATATGCCCTATTCCACCGCCTTTGGCGATCATTTTTATTGCCAGACCGATGGGCGGCTGGAATGCGGCCACGTTTTTCTCGCCGGTAACGGCCTGCCGGAACGCTGGAACGGGCAGAGATTCCGGATCGGAGAACTCGGCTTCGGCACCGGCCTGAACTTCGCCGAAACTTGGCGGCAATGGAAGCTCCACCGTGCCGACGGCCAGCACCTGCATTTCACCTCCTTCGAACTCCACCCGATGCGCGGCGAAGAAATCGGCCGGGCGCTGTCGCACTGGCCGGAGATCGATGCCGAACGTCAGGTGCTGACGGCGGCTTGGCCGGAAATACCGGCCGGTATCGTGCGACTCGATCTCGACGCCCAGACGACGCTCAGCGTCGTATGCGGCTATGCCTTGGACGGCGTCGCGGCAGCCGAAGACGACTTCGACGCCTGGTATCTCGACGGCTTCGCCCCGTCGCGCAACAGCGATATGTGGTCGGAGGAACTGATGCGGCTCGTCTGTGAGAAAAGCGCAGCCGGCGGCACTTTCGCCACCTATGCGGCGGCCGGCTTCGTGCGCCGCAATCTCATCGCCGCGGGTTTTGCCGTCGAGCGCCGCCAGGGCTTCGCCGGCAAGCGCGAAATGCTCTGTGGCATCAAGGCATCCCCCAGTCAGCGCGCAGATCAGTAGCTGGTGCGCTCCGGCTGCTGCTCGCTCGTTCCGAGCCACTGRCGGATTTTTTCCTCGAGCAGCTCGGGACTGATCGGCTTCGACATGTAGTCGTCCATGCCGGCATCGAGGCAGAGCTCGCGGTCGCTTTCGAGCGCATGGGCGGTGACGCCGATGATCGGCACCCGGTGCCCCTGCCCGTTTTCGCGCGCGCGGATCGTCTGGGTCGCCTGATGGCCGTTCATGACGGGCATTGAGACGTCCATCATGATAATGCGCGGCGTATACCGCTCCCAGGCGGCGACCGCCTCCTCGCCATTGTCGACGACGAGGAAGGAAAGACCCGTGCCTTGCAGGATCTGTGTGAAGACGATCTGGTTGACCTCGTTGTCCTCGGCGACGAGCACGTCGACGAATTCAGCGGTTCGCTTCTGCGGCGCAGGCGCGGGCGCCTGCACGGCCACTTCCGTCTGCAGCCGGGCAATCTCGGCCTCGGATGCCTGCTTGACGCGGCTGGCGCGCACCACCTCGACGACCGTGTTGCGCAGCACGTTGGCGCGCGCCGGCTTCATCAGATGCGCGTGGCCGTTCAGCGCCGCGAATTCCTTTTCCGTGCCGGAAATATCCATCGACGTCAGGAAGATGATCGGCAGTTCGACGAAGCGGGGATCGGCTCGTAGCCTGCGCGCGACATCGGCGCCGTTCATATCGGGCATGTGATAATCGAGCACGACGGCATCGACGGTGACGCCGAGATTGGCCGCCGCCTCCAGAATCGCAAGACCGGTACCGCCGCCTTCGGCGGCCACGCCGTCGAAGCCCCAAAGGGACAGCTGTTCGGTCAGGATTCGCCGGTTCACTTCATTGTCGTCGACGACGAGGATGCGCGCACCCTGCACGTTGATCGGCAACGGCTTCGGCTCAAGGCGGGCGGCAGCAACCGCAAACGGCAGGTTGACGGTGAAGACCGAACCCTTGCCCCATTCGCTCTCGACATTGAGATAACCGCCGAAGAGGTCGACGAGCCCGGCGGTGATCGCAAGACCGAGGCCTGTACCCTCATGCCGCCGGGTCGATGAGGCGTCCACCTGCGAGAACTTGTCGAAGACCGATTCGAGCTTCTCCGGCGGAATGCCGATACCAGTATCCTCGATGCGGATACTCGCCATGATCTCGCCGCCGGCGGCCGGCTGGAAGCCGACATCGACAAAGACATGGCCGCGCTCGGTGAACTTGACGGCGTTGCCGACGAGATTGGTGACGATCTGGCGGAAGCGCCCGGCGTCGCCAATGACCGCAGCTGGCAAATCGGGCGCGGCTCGCACCAGGAGCTCGATGTTCTTCTCGGCCGCGTGCGAGGACAAGAGTGTCGCTACGTCCTCCACCGCTTCGGTGATATCGAAGGCGGCTTTGCGCAGTTTCATCTGCCCGGCATCGATCTTCGAGAAGTCGAGGATATCGTTGATGATCGTCAGCAGCGCATTGCCCGACTTGACGATGATATCGACGAAGGTCTTCTGGCGCGTATCAAGATTGGTCTTGGCAAGCAGTTCCGCCATCCCAAGCACGCCGTTCATCGGTGTGCGAATCTCGTGGCTCATATTGGCAAGGAATTCGGATTTGGCGCGGTCGGCGGCTTCGGCGCGCGACAGCAGCTGGCGCAGTTCCTCTTCGCGGCTCTTGAGTTCGGTGACGTCGGTAAAAAGCGCCACCCAATGCTGTCCCCGGCTGACCGTTGCATCCATGTTCACCCAGCGCTCGCCGCGGACATGGAAGGCAGTGGAGATGGGCAACCTCGCCGCGATATTGTCGCGCCAACCCTGCAGAATCTCGGCCGCTTCCTCGTGGAAGTCGCCGCGCACCGCGCAGAACTCGAACATGCCGAGCCAACCCTGCCCGGTCTCGATATAGGTGGCGGGAATTTCCAGGATATGAGCCAGCGCCTCATTAGACATCTTGATAATGCCGTCCTGGACGATGGCGAGGCCCTGCGGCATGGCGTGTGTCGCGTCGCGCATCATCTCGCCGAGATGCTCCAGCGCGGCGCGGGCCTCGTGGACTTCATTTTCCCGCTCACGCACGGCCGTGATGTCGGCATAGGTCAGCAGGATCCGGTCGTTTGAGATACGGCGGCTGTCGAAAATGACGGATTTGCCACCCGCCCAGCCGAGCTCGATCGGCTCGGGCTCCTCGGTTTCGAACAGATGCTTGCGGAAAGCGTATATTTCCTCGGGCGTCTGCGCGCCGTCGTAGCGACCGAGCTCATAATTGCGGCGGATGACGTCGATGAACGGGCGGCCGTCGAAGGGATCGTCGAGCGGCAACTCCCAGATGCTGTAGAACTCGTCGTTGACGGAGAGGATCCGGTGGTCGTTATCGAGGATCAGCACGCCGATCGGAAGCGAGCGTAGGATATTCTCGATATCCCGGTGCAGCACCTCTTCCTGCTTCTGCGCCTCGATCAGCGCCTTCTCTCGTTCCTTGAGTGGTGAGATGTCTGAAAAGGAGCCGACGACATAGGGCCGACCATCCGCTGTTACGACGCGGTTGACGCGCGAGAGGACGGAATAGATATGGCCGTCCTTGCTCGGCAGCAGGCTTTCGATCTCCTTCGACTTGCCTCCCTCCAACGCCAGCAGGTTTTCCTGGTAGATCGCCTCGCCCCCTTCCGGACCGAACATTTCGTGTTCGGTCATCCCAAGGACCCGAGAACGGCTATGGCCGCTGAAGGTTTCGTAATATTGATTGGCATAGACGAGGCGATGCTTCTCGTCGCGCACGAAGGCCGCGACCGGGAGGTCCTCCAGGATGGTACGCAGCAGGTCGAGCTCATTGACGCTCTCGTGCCAGGCCGTGTCGCTGACGGCCGCAGGCTTTGCGTCGTTGCGATAGGCGGCGTTGACGACCAGCGGCCGGCCATCCTCGGCAAATATGCCAATCGGATGGTCGAGCTGTTCCAGCGCCTCGCGCACGCGGGCGAAATCGGCGGCGGCGGCGCTATCGTCCGCGGCGCGGCGCGGCGGCGCTCGCACTTCGAAAATGCCGAGCACGTAAGCCCGGTCCAGCGATGGCGAAAAGCTTTCTATCTGGATGCGTTCATGGCTGAGGCCCGCCGCATCGAAGCAGATTGCGTTTTCCTCAGTGGCGAATACCAGCGCGCGGCGCTCCTTGTCCTCACGATCCTCTTCCTCGGGACGGTCGAGAAGCTCGCGGCTGCGCCTGCCGATGAAATCGGAGATTTCGCGACCCAGAAAACGGGCATAGGCCTCGTTGACGGCGACATAGCGCAACTCGCTGTTCTTGACATAGGCCGGGGTATCCAGATCAGCGATCCGGCGGCAAGCCAACTCCAGAAGTTCCCCGGCTGATTTCAAAAAATATCGCTCCCGCAATGAATGAAATATCGACTACAAAAACTATAACGCCAAGGCTTTTAACAAGGTTTTAACCATAAATTTCGACAGCGGAATTTTACGAGCCGGCTCACCAAGCTGAAGATAATTCGAGATTACCAGCCCGGGCTTGCACGAGACTGAAAGAACGCCCGCAATAATTCTTTCGACGTCGGGATCCCTTGAAATCATGACGAAAATTTAATGCCGGAGCCGCTTGCGCGGCCATTGCGCCGCCGCGATCCGGGCCGAGTCTCGGCATGGCTTTATCGAAGCCATGCCCATGAAAGGAAAATACCATGTCCGTTCTTCATAAGACCATGGCGACGGGCCTGATCGCCCTGACCTTCGCCGGCGCCTCGCTCGCCACCGCCACCACTGCCGATGCCCGTCCACGCGATGCCTTCTGGGGCGGCCTTGCCGCCGGCGTCGTTGGCGGCGCCCTGCTGTCGGAGGCCGCCCGTCCCGCCTACCCGGTCTATCCCGCTTATCCCGCTTACCGCCCCTACCCCGTTTACCGGACTTACTATCGGCCGGACTATTGCCATTTCGAATGGTTGCACGACGATTGGGGCAATCCCTATCGCGTCAAAGTTTGCCAGCGATAGCGGAACCGCATCCGGCGTCGCCTGACCTCTCGTCGGCGCCGGTCAAATTACAGCGCCGCGCGTCTTTTCAGACGTACAGAGGATGCTGTAACGTTTTGAATTGCTGCATAATTTTATCCTTAAATCGATTCCGATTTAAGGATAAAATTATGCAGCAGTCGGAACGACAATCAAATGAAACTGGCGGATTTTCATCCGCCAGCTCAAAGCCGATCAGATCGCATTTTCAACCGTTACGGAGAAAGCTCCTCCAGCACGCGATCCTTGGTTTCGACCGCAAACAACACCGTGATGATCGCACCGACGATCAGAATGGCTGCGAAGCTCACAAAGACATACTGGATGCCCATGGAAGACATCACCGTGCCGACGAGGATCGGACCGGCCGATGATCCCAAGCGAAGCCAGGCGCTGCCGGTTCCTGTTCCCAGTGCCCTGAGGCGCGTTGGGTAGATCTCTGCCGAGTATAGGTACAGGGAGAATGTGACGGTCTGGACAATCGCATAAGCGAGACCGGCAAGAACCAGAACCTGGATGGGAGACGTCGCGCCGAGCCATGCGAGAGCCAGCAGCGGCACGGGAGCGAGAAGCAGTGCACCAGTGTACCAGCGCTTGCGTCCCACTTTGTCGATGAGCAGCGCGCAGATGACGGCGGCGATCACGCCGCCGACCGACGTCAGGAAACCATAGAAGATGCTGGTTTGAAGCGGCAGATTGAAGACCTGTCGATACAGGGTCGGCAGCCAGGTGATCGTACCGTTGGCCACCGTATAGGCGGTAAACCACATTGCCCAGATGGAAAGCGTCCGCTTCAGGTAAATGCCCTGGAAGAGCTCGCGCCAGTCCGACTTGCGGCGGACCGGCGCCTGGATGAGCTTCGGCTCGGGCAGTTCCTTGCCGGCTGCGCGGGCACTCTCTTCCATGCGGGTGACGATAGCGTTTGCTTCGCCATAGCGGCCGTTGGCAGCCAGCCAACGCGGTGATTCCTTCAGGAACCAGCGCAGAGGAATCATGATGATTGCGGGAACGAGGCCGACGACGAACATCGCCTTCCAGCCGTAAACCGGTACCATGAAAAAGCCGATCAGCCCCGCGCCGACGAGGCCCAGCAGGAACATGACCTCATAGAGGAGGAAGAACTTGCCGCGCCCCTTCGACCCGATCAACTCGTTGATATAGGCGCTGGCGACCGGAACCTCGCCGCCGGTGCCGATCCCTTGGACGAAACGAAAGGCCATCATCATGCCGGCCCCGGCAGCGAACAGGCATGCGACATCCATGCTGACGAAGAGCAGGATCGTGAACAGAAGAACTTTCAGCCGGCCGACCTTCTCGGCAAGCCAGCCAAACAGGATCGCACCGATCAACTGCCCCAGATAGCCCATCGACAGGATCATGCCTGTCTGTGAGGGTGTCAGGCCCCACTCGCGGACGAGGACGGGCATGGCATAAGCGATGGCGATGACCGTGTAGCCGTCGAAGAATGTTGCCGCGCCGACGATATTGCGCGCCCAGAATACCTCGCGGGTGATGGGAAGGCGCTCCAGACGAGCGCTGATTTCGGCCTGAGGATCAGCGGCATTCGCCGTCTCAGCCGGCATAGGCTGCATGACATTCATTGGTTCCTCCTTCTCGCCCCGTGGCCTACCACTCTCCCGGCCAGGGGCGCTCCTGCTTGATGGTTGCTACTGCGCGTCAGTTCGTCCTGTCAGAGCAATGGCCTGCAAAGACGTTCAAGTCTGCCTCGGCGAGTTTCCATGGTTTCCTCCTCCCTTCGGAATGCGCCCCTGCGACCTGCGCAGGGGCGTCAAAGAGGTCACTCGGCAGCCAGCAACCGGTCAACGCGACCGATACCGGCGGCGTCGAAGGCAGCAAAGATCTCCGCTTCGGCCTTTTCGCCAAGGCTCTTCAGCGGCTCGCGGATCGTAGCGTGGTCAAGGATACCGCGGTGCACGAGGCCGAGTTTCAGGGCCACGGTGCCTTCCATATGAGAGCCGCGATGATAGACGGCACGCGTCACCGGAAGAAGGCGCTCGAAGATCTTGCGCGCTTCCGGATAGTCCTGCGCCTTGCCAGCTTTGATCAGGTCGATGAGCAGCTCGGGCGCGATATTGCCATAACCGACGAGCAGACCGTCGACATCGAACATGGTTGGCAGCAGCCATTCATCGTGGCAGCTCAGAACCTGCAGCTTTGGATTGGCCTTCTTCAGCTCCGGAATTTCGACATACCAGCGCTTCATATTGCGCACGCCGTTCTTGGTGGCGACGACGCCTTCCTGTGTGGCAATCGCAAGCTGTGTATCGAGATCGTATGATGCCTTGGTGGCGTCGGGATATTGGAACAGGATGCACTGAAGGCCAGACTCCTGCCAGATTGCCTTGTAGCGATCCTGAGGCGCTCCCTTCTGAAAGCCGAAACGCAGCCAGCCGTGGTTGGGATAGACGAGTGCGCCGGTGGCACCAGCGGCCTTGCATTTCCTAGCCTCTTCAGCGGCGACCTTCGTGCCTTCACCGGTAATCCCGGCAATGATCGGAACGGCACCGTCGACTGCTTCAACATATGTGTGGATGAGAGCAAGGCGCTCCTCTTCCGTGAGGAAGGTGCCCTCGCCGGCATGACCGAGGATGACGAGGCTTTTGACGCCTTCCATCGAGACCAGCCATTTGGCGAGTTTGGCGTTGGCTTTGTGATCAATTTCACCGTCGCGGGTGAAAGCGGTAACGGGGGCCGGGCTCAGCCCGCGCATATCCATCGGTTGCATGTTGGTCTCCTCCTTCGTGCGATCGCAGTTCGCTCGCGATCGATATAGGATCGTTTACGGGAACGTTCCCACTATCGTTCTCGAAATCTCTGGAGTCAATATCTTTTTTGGTGCATGCTGAGAGAGCGGCGGCGTCTTGCTGACTCGATTGGAAAAGGCTCAATGAATTCAAAGACGGATGAAGTTCCGGGGCAGGCTCGCGTCACTATTCACGGCGTCGCTGCCGCAGCCGGTGTCTCCAAGTCTACCGTGTCCCGCATACTGGACGAGAGGCTACCCCGCTCCGACAGCGAGACCGCGCGGCGCGTGCGCAAGGTTGCCGAAGAACTGGGATACGTCCGGGATGTTTCCGCAGCGAGCCTTAGGCGCGGCAACACAATGACAATCGGGGTGATCGTGCCCAGGTTGACGGATACGGTCATGGCCATGCTTTACGAAGCCCTGGCCAAGGCTTGCAGCCGTAGTGGCCGCTTCGCCATTGTCGCAACGACCGACGACAAGCCAAAGGCAGACCGGCTCGCGGCCGAGTCTCTGCTGAAGCGCGGTGTCGATGGACTGATTCTTTCGACAGCGCGGGAAGACGATGACTTTCCGGACGAGCTGGCAAAACGCGGTATTCCTTATGTCCTGGCACTCCGGACGGATGGCCACAGCCTCTCGTCGGTCGGCGATGACCGGCTCGGTGGTTACCTCGCGGCACGCCACCTCCTCGATCTCGGCCATCGCAAAATTGGCGTCATTGCCGGTCCATCCTATGCCTCCAGTTCGCGGGGCCGAGTGGAGGGTTTCCGGCACGCCCTGGAAGAAGCTGGACTAAATGCGGATCCCTCCTACATCATTCCCTCGACTTTCGGCATCGAGTCCGGTGCGGTAGCCGTCGAGACACTGATGCATCTTAGTCCGCGCCCAACCGCTATTTTCGCCGTCAACGACAACACCGCCATCGGCGCCTTGTCGGGACTGACGAAACTTGGCCTTTCCGTGCCGCAGGACATCTCGATCGTAGGCTATAACGATATTCCGATTGTAAGCCACCTCCCCACACCGCTCACGACGTTGCGGGTGCCGTTTGAGCAAATTGCATCAAACGCCCTTGATCTTCTCGCCGGTGACAACAGCGCTGCCGACGAGCGTATTCGGATCTCGGCTCCAACCCTCATTCCAAGGAAATCGACGGCACCGATACGCTAAAGCTCGCGTCACACGCATCCCGCTATCTCCACACGATCCGATAGCAAATGGCCAGATGTTTCGCAGACCCTCATGCGGGCGGCATCCGGCGGCCGCATAGAGAGGAAGGACCAGCATGCCAGAACCGCTCAAGAACCTGCTGCATGAGGCATTGGTCGGCGATATGGCCGATCGCATTGCCGGCAACGCGCCGACTTTCGATAAAAGCCGCTTCGTGACGCTGGCGACCGAGGGCCTCACCGCGTTGGAGCTGATGGAGCGCTCGGCCCTGATCCGCGACGCACTGTTTGCAACACTTCCCGGTGATTTCCGAGAGGCCGCAGCCATGCTCAAGGCGAGCCTGCCCGCCGCCGGCAGGCCGGGGCTCTCCGGCTGGATGCTGCTGCCCGTCAATCAGTTCATCGCCGCACGCGGCCCCGATCACTTCGATCTCGGTCTTGCTCTCCTGAAGGCGCTGACGCCACATTTCACAGCCGAATACGGCATCCGCCCCTTTATCCACCGCGACCAGCAGCGCGCGCTGGCTATCATTTCAGGCTGGGTCGACGATCCCGATCAGCATGTGCGACGGCTGGCGAGCGAAGGAACGCGGCCGCGCCTGCCTTGGGCGATGCGTCTGCCGCAGCTCGTGAAGAATCCAGCGCCGATCCTGCCTATCCTGACCGCGCTGATGGATGATCCGGAAGATTATGTGCGCCGCTCCGTGGCCAACAGCCTGAACGACGTCGCCAAGGACCACCCGGACCTGGTCGCCGCCTTCATCGCCAGTCATATCGACGGCGCTTCATCCGAACGTCGCTGGCTGCTGAAACACGCCTCGCGCACGCTTCTGAAGAAAGGCCACGCGCAGGCGCTCGCCAATTTCGGCTTCGCCGCGGCCGCTTCGCTCGAATGCGAACTGCGGCTCCGGAATGCTGAGGTGATGTTCGGCGAAGGGCTGGATTTCGAAATCCTGGTAACAAACGCCGGCGAGCGAGCGCAGTCGCTGATGATCGACTACGCCATTCACCATATGAAGAGCGACGGTTCGCTCTCACCCAAGGTCTTCAAGTGCAAGGCAATAATGCTCGCTCCGGGGCAAAGCCATACGATTGGGCGCCGCCACGCCATGCGGCCAATCACGACGCGACGCTATTATCCAGGCGAACATCGCATCGCCATCCTCGTCAACGGCGTTGAGACCGCATCGCAAAGCTTCGTCCTCGTCATGCCCTCCCCTGACCCGGCTTGAGGCTTTCTTGTGCACTGCACTTGACTTTCCACGCGAACTAGCCCAAATGCGGGTCAGCTTTCACCCTTCCGGCCGCCGCGTGAGCGTGCCCCTGCTGAAAAATACAGACGCAGGAAGAAGGGACAAAAGCGCATTTCGATAGAGCGCCGCACTCCCATGAGCGGCCAGAAGCGCTGGAAAGCTTTTTCCAACTCACAAGTTCCCACTTCACGCGGGGTTCTTGACGCCAGAATGAAACCGGATCGCATGGTGCGTTCCGGCGATAGTCATTGTGGCGCCCCGAAAGGTTATACCTTGACTAATTTTGAATCGCTTGGTGTCTCCAAGCCGATCGTCGCTACTTTGTTCCAGCTCGGCATCGAGACGCCGACGCCCATCCAGGAACATGCCATTCCCCTCCTCCTCGAAGGCCGCGACCTGATCGRCCTTGCCCAGACCGGCACCGGCAAGACCGCCGCTTTCGGCCTACCGCTGATCGAAAAGCTGCTCGCCGATGAGCGGCGTCCCGACAACCGCACGACGCGCACGCTGATCCTGGCGCCGACCCGCGAACTGGTGAACCAGATCGCCGAGAGCCTGAAGAAGTTCATCCGCAAGTCGTCGCTGCGCATCAACGTCGTCGTCGGCGGCGTCTCGATCAACAAGCAGCAGCTTCAGCTCGAAAAGGGCACCGACATCCTCGTCGCCACCCCGGGCCGCCTGCTCGACCTCGTCAATCGCCGCGCGATCACGCTGACCACGGTCCGCTATCTCGTGCTCGACGAAGCCGACCAGATGCTCGACCTCGGCTTCGTGCATGATCTGCGCAAGATCGCCAAGATGGTGCCGAAAAAGCGCCAGACCATGCTCTTCTCGGCCACCATGCCGAAGGCGATCGCCGATCTCGCCGGCGAATATCTCGTCGATCCCGTCAAGGTCGAAGTCACGCCCCCGGGTAAGGCTGCCGACAAGGTCGAACAGTACGTCCATTTCGTCGGCGGCAAGAACGACAAGACGGAACTGCTCCGCAAGTCGCTGACCGAAAACCCTGACGGCCGCGCCATGGTCTTCCTGCGCACCAAGCACGGTGCGGAGAAGCTGATGAAGCATCTCGAGAATATCGGCTATTCCGTCGCCTCGATCCACGGCAACAAGAGCCAGGGCCAGCGCGAGCGGGCGCTGAAGGCCTTCCGCGACGGCAGCATCAAGACGCTGATTGCCACCGACGTCGCCGCCCGCGGCATTGACATCCCTGCTGTCAGCCATGTCTACAACTACGACCTGCCTGAGGTGCCTGACGCCTATGTCCATCGCATCGGCCGCACGGCGCGCGCCGGCCGCGACGGTATCGCCATCGCTTTCTGCGCTCCCGACGAAGCCAAGCTGCTGCGTGATATCGAGCGCCTGATGGGCATCGTCATCGCTGTCGCAAGCGGCGAACCGCCGGCCAACATCAGCGGCGGACCCCGCCGTGCCAACGGCAATGGCAACAACCGCAGCCGTAATGGCGGCCAGGGTCGCGAAGGTCAGGGTCGTGGCGAAGGCCGTGGCGACCAGAACCGTTCGGAGCATCGCGGCAACCGTCAGGAACGCCGCCCGCGCCGCGAAGGTGAAGGCAGCGAAGTCCGCGCCGGCGGCGACGAGCGTCGTCCGCGTCCGGAGCGCCCGACCAGCCGCAACGAGGATTTCCGCGGTCAGCGCCGCGGTGAAGCGACCCCGGATCTCGGCCCCGACAACGATCTGGCCTCGACCTCCGATTTCCGCTCCTCTGCAAAGCCACAGCGTCCGGCCCATCACGGCGCCCATGCCAATGGTGAACCGAGCGGTCATCACCGCGGCAACAGCCGTCACGCCCATGGCCGTCCGGCCCGCAAGCACGGCGAGGACCGCGGCCCGCAGCAGGCCCAGGCCGGCGAACCGCGCCGGGATGGCAACGGCGGCAACCGTCGCGGTGGCTCCGGCTCCCGCAACGGCGGCGGCCAGCGCCGCGAACGCGCCTGATAATTGAACGATCGAAAATCAAAAAGGCCGGGGATATCTCCGGCCTTTTTGTTATCCAGCGCATCGGCCCGAAAATCGGAATCGATTTTCGGAAAGCACGATGCGTAGATTCAAAGAGTTAGAGCGTCCTTTGTGCGTCCGAAAGGACGCACGGCGCTCTAAACCTCCGCAGGCCTATGCTCGCTCAACGCCTTGCGGTTGGTGAGATAGACGCCTGTCACGACCACTACGGTGCCGACGATCAATGGCAGGGTCAGCAGTTCTCCGAAGGCGATGAAGGCTTCGAGAGCGACCGCTGGCGGCATCAGGTAGATCAGCGAGGCGGCGCGTGACACCTGGCCCCGACGGATCAGATGAAGCAGCAGCCCGACGCCGCCCATCGACAGGCCGAAGACCGACCAGGCAAGCGCGCCATAGGCCTGTGCGGCGCCGTCGAAATGCTGATGCTCGAAGATCAGCGAAAGCGGCAGGGTGAGGATCAGTGCGCCGATATATTGCAAGGTCGCGATGRTCCTGAGGTCGCCGGATTGCAGGTGCTTCTTCTGATAGAGCGTGCCGTAGGTGACGGACGCCATAGCGACCAGGTTGATCGCCAGCGGCAGGGCGGCATGCGTGAGATCGGCGGTCGCCGGATCGAGCAGCTTCGGCGAAACGGCGATGGCAATGCCGATGAAGCCGAGAGCAAGGCCGAGCTTCTGTGCCTGCTGCAGCCGTTCGCGGATGAGGAAGGGAGCTGCCATCGCCGTCAGCAACGGCTGCAGCGCCGCGATGATGCCCGATATGCCGGCCGGCACGCCATTGGCGATCGCCCACCAGAGACCGGCGAGATAGAAACCATGCAGGAAGAAGCCGGAATAGACGGCGCGCAGCGTCGCCGCCCGGCTGGGCCATTGCGCCCGCACCACCAGGCAGAGCGCCAGGAATGCCGCCGCCGACAGCGCATAGCGTATCGAAAGAAAGGTGAAGGGCTCTGAATGCAGCGAGGCGTATTTCGCCACTACCCAGCCCGTGGACCAGAGCAGGACGAAAACGGCGGGGGCAAGGCGATCGAGAGACATGGGGCTCGGGAGAGAAGGGTTCGCCGTGCTGATAGCCCCACCCGGCGGCTGCAGTCAAAAGCGAAGCGTTGATGCTTATTTGAAATTTAGCTGATGCAACGACCGGATGGCGGTTGCCACGGAGGGCGCCGAAGCTCGCGCACATGACCATATTCGATCGCCCTGGCCGAACGAAAAACGGTCACATGCTCAGATTTTGCGCAGCCCTTGCGATTGATTATCCGCCATGCCGCACCGCATCACCTTAAATGCCCAGATTTTCACCCGTTTCCCGCAGGGCAAAATCTTTTCCTCGAACTGCGCATGGTTCTTGCATTGCCATTTGCGTTGTATTCAAATGAACAAAAAGGGGAGCCGAGCCTTTGGCATTTGACGAAATGATTACCGGGGACGAAAGTCCTCGCGCGCCTTATGAAAAATACTTCGAGTGGTACAACAGCCAAGACCGGGCGCATCTGATATCCAAGTCCCGCGATGCGGAAAACATCTTCCGGAAGACCGGCATCACGTTCGCGGTCTACGGCCACGCCGACAGTTCCGAAAAGCTCATCCCCTTCGACATCATTCCCCGCATCATCTCCGCCCGCGAATGGCGCAAGCTCGCCCAAGGCATCGAGCAGCGGGTGATCGCGCTTAACGCCTTTCTGGACGATATCTACCATAAGCAGGAGATCATCCGCGCCGGCCGCGTTCCGCGTGAGCTGATCGAGAACAACGTCACCTTCATCCCCGAAATGATCGGTTTCCGGCCGCCCGGCGGCGTTTACACGCACATCGTCGGCACCGACATCGTGCGCACCGGAGAGGACCAGTTTTACGTGCTGGAGGATAATGCCCGCACGCCCTCCGGTGTCAGCTACATGCTGGAAAACCGGGAAACCATGATGCAGATGTTCCCTGAACTCTTTCATGAGAACAAGGTGCAGCGTGTCGAGGATTACCCCTATCTGTTGCGCCAGAGCCTCGCCTCGCTCGCCCCTCCTGGCTGCAAGGGCAAGCCGCGCGTCGCCGTGCTGACGCCGGGCATTTACAATTCCGCCTATTATGAGCATTCCTTCCTCGCCGACATGATGGGCGTCGAACTGGTCGAAGGCTCGGATCTGCGCGTCATCGACGGCAAGGTGAAGATGAGGACGACACGCGGTTACGAAGCGATTGACGTGCTCTACCGCCGCGTTGACGACGACTTCCTCGATCCCCTGACTTTCCGGGCCGATTCCGCGCTCGGCATTCCCGGCATCATGGATGTCTACCGCTCCGGAAACATCACCATCGCCAATGCGCCGGGCACCGGCATTTGCGACGATAAGGCGATCTACTCCTATATGCCCGAGATCGTCGAATTCTATACCGGCCGCAAGGCGCTGCTCGAAAACGTGCCGACCTGGCGCTGTTCGGAAGCCGATAGCCTGAAATATGTGCTGGAGCATCTGGAAGAGCTGGTGGTCAAGGAGGTGCACGGCTCCGGCGGCTACGGCATGCTGGTMGGCCCGACGGCATCGAAGAAGGAGCGCGCCGATTTCGCCGAGAAGCTGAAGGCCAAGCCGAACAATTACATCGCTCAGCCGACGCTGTCGCTCTCCACTGTGCCGATCCTCGTCAACAAGGGCATCGCGCCGCGCCATGTCGACCTTCGCCCCTATGTGCTTGTATCCGACAAGGTTCAGATCATTCCGGGTGGTCTCACCCGCGTGGCGCTGAAGCAGGGCTCGCTGGTGGTCAATTCCAGCCAGGGCGGCGGCACCAAAGACACCTGGGTATTGGAGGACTGATGCTCGGAAGAACCGCAAACGGCCTGTACTGGATGTTCCGTTACATCGAGCGCGCCGAAAATATCGCCCGCCTCGTCGATGCTGGGCTGCGCATGTCGCTCACCCGCAGCAGCGCAGGCGATGACAATTGGGATGGCGTGCTGCAAAGCGCTGGGGTGCGCGAGGCATATGACGAGGGCCACACGAAGCTGACGAATGCCGACGCGATCGACTATCTGCTGCGCGATCGCGCCAATCCATCAAGCGTCATGTCCTGCATCGAGTCCGGCCGCAACAATGCCCGCATGGTGCGCACCGCGCTGACGCGGGAGACCTGGGAAGCCACCAACGAATGCTGGATCGACTTGAAGTCGCTGCTCGAAAAGCGCGTCAAGGCGGCCGAAATGCCAGAGGTGATCGATGTCATCAAGCGCCGGGCGGGCCTCATCCGCGGTGCCTTCCATGGCTCGACACTGCGCAACGAGCTCTATAATTTTGCCCGCATCGGCACCTTCATCGAGCGGGCCGACAATACCAGCCGCATCCTCGACGTGAAATATTACGTGCTGCTGCCCTCGGTCTCGGCCGTCGGCTCCTCTCTCGACAATGTGCAGTGGGAATCGATCCTGCGCTCGGTCTCCGCCCACCGCGCCTATAGCTGGGCCTATGACGGCGAATACCGGGCGATGAACATCGCCGACTTCCTGACCCTCAATGTCCAGATGCCGCGCTCGCTTGCCTATTGCTACGAGAAGATCGTCAGCAATCTCGGCTATCTCGCCCAGGATTACGAGGAGCGGCTCCCTGCCCACGATACCGCGGATGCGATCCGCAAGACACTGCAGACGAGAGCGATCCGGGATATCATGGATCAGGGCCTGCACGAATTCCTGGAGGATTTCGTCTCGCGCAATAACAAGCTCGGCGCGGAAATTTCCGACGGCTACCGGTTCTATGTATAAGCGGATAACAATATGAGACTTAAGATCAGCCACCTCACCGAATACCGCTACGACGGACCGACGCAGTTCTCGCTGCAAAGGCTGCGGCTGACGCCGCCGACGAGCCCCGCCCAGAAAGTGCTCGGCTGGGCGCTGAACGTCGAGGGCGCCACGCCCGAAGTGGAATATGACGACCAGTACGGCAATCACGTCAATCTGGTCTCGCTGGAAGGCGAGCAGGATGTGACGCGTATTCTCGCCGAAGGCGAGGTCGAGACGGAGGACAATAACGGCGTCACCGGCCCGCACACCGGCTTCTGCCCGCTTTGGCTCTTCCTGCGCGACACGCCGCTGACCAAGGGCGGCAAGTTGGTCAAGGAACTGATCAAGGGCGTCGGTGGCGATAACGAGCTTGCCCGCATGCACGCGCTGATGGCCGCAATCCACGAAACGGTCGACTACAAGCCCGGCACCAGCAACACCGAGACGACCGCCGAACAGGCGTTAGAGAAGAAGAGCGGCGTCTGCCAGGACCATGCGCATATTTTCATTGCCGCCGCCCGCGCCTTGCAGGTACCGGCGCGTTACATCTCCGGTTATCTGATGATGGAGGAAAAGATCGAACAGGCTGCGACCCATGCATGGGCCGAGGCCCATATTCCCGGCCTCGGCTGGGTCGGGTTCGATCCCGCGAACGAGATTTGCCCGGACGCGCGCTACATCAGAGTCGCCTCCGGCCTCTGCTATCGTGACGCGGCGCCGATTTCAGGCATGCGCATCGGCACGCCGGGCGAAACGCTGTCGGTTACCGTGAAGGTCGAGGACGGCGGACAGATGCAAAGCCAGAGCCAGAGTTGAGCCGACCGCAAAGACAAATGGCCGGCGATCCGCGCACTCTTCGAACATAGCCTCGACAAGGATCCCAGCATGGCCATGTCGAACGGCTGATTGCCGTTAGCCTGGAAAAACCGGCAGACAAGAAAGAGGCGGGGTGATGCCCCGCCTTTTCCAATCTTGGATAACCCGACTAGTGGCTGTCCTTGCCAACCGCGTTTCCGCGACATCCCTTGAGGAAGTCGAGGTCGGCGCCGGTATCGGCCCCCTCGACATGCTGCTGATGCAGGAAGGCATAGCCGGATGTCGGCAGATCATGGTTCGGCTGCCACTCGGCGAGCCGCCGCGCCAGTTCCTCCTCGGAAATGTCGAGATGCAGACGACGGTTCGGCACATCAAGCTCGATCATGTCGCCGTTTTTCACAACCGCGAGCGGCCCTCCAACCGCCGCTTCCGGGGAGGTGTGCAGCACGACGGTACCGTAGGCCGTTCCGGACATGCGGGCGTCGGAAATGCGCACCATGTCGAGGATGCCCTTCTTGAGCACCTTCGGCGGCAGCCCCATATTGCCGACCTCGGCCATCCCGGGATAGCCTTTCGGCCCACAGTTCTTCATGACCATGATGCAGGTTTCGTCGATGTCGAGGTTATCGTCGTTGATCTTGGCCTTGTAGTCGTCGATGTCCTCGAAGACAACAGCCCTGCCCCGATGCACCAGCAGATGCGGCGAAGCCGCTGAAGGCTTCAACACCGCGCCCTTCGGCGCGAGGTTGCCGCGCAGCACGACGATGCCGCCCGAAGCTGTCAGCGCCTTTTCGGCCGGCAGGATAACGTCTTCGTTCCAGTTGACGACGTCCTTGACCTCGTCCCAGACGGTCTCGCCGGATACCGTCAGCGCATCCTTGTGCAGGAGACCCGCCTCGCCGAGGCGCTTCAGTACCACCGGCAGGCCGCCGGCATAGAAGAACTCCTCCATCAGGTACTTGCCTGACGGCATCAGGTTGACGATGGTCGGGACGTCACGGCCACAGCGGTCCCAGTCGTCAAGCGAAAGATCGATGCCGACACGGCCGGCGATCGCGAGCAGGTGGATGACGGCATTGGTCGATCCGCCGATGGCCGCGTTGGTGCGGATGGCATTCTCGAAGGCCTGCTTCGTCATGATCTCGGAGGGCTTCAAGTCGTCCTTGACCATCTGCACGATACGCCGGCCGGTAAGCTGCGCCATGACCTTGCGGCGGGAATCGACGCCCGGGATCGCGGCGTTGCCGGAGAGAGCCATGCCGAGCGCCTCGGCCATGGAAGCCATGGTGGAGGCCGTGCCCATGGTGTTGCAGGTGCCCGACGAACGGCTCATCGAGGCTTCCGCCTCGAGGAATTCCGCCTGCGTCATCTCGCCGGCCTTCACCATTTCGGAAAACTTCCACAGATGCGTGCCCGAGCCGACCCGTTCGCCGCGGAAATAGCCGTTCAGCATCGGCCCGCCGGTGACGACGATCGAAGGCAGGTCGCAGGAAGCCGCCCCCATGATAAGCGACGGCGTGGTCTTGTCGCAGCCGACCAACAATACGCAGCCATCCATCGGCTGGCCGCGGATCGCCTCTTCCACCGCGAGCGCGGCAAGATTGCGGTACATCATCGCCGTCGGGCGGAAGGTGTTTTCGGATGCCGAGAACACCGGCACCTCAAGCGGGAAGCCGCCGGCCTCCCATACGCCCGCCTTCACCTTTTCGGCGAGCTCCCTGAGATGACCGTTGCACGGGGTCATATCCGACCAGGTGTTGAGGATGCCGATCACCGGCCGGCCGTCGAACAGGTCGTGCGGATAACCCTGGTTCTTAAGCCAACCGCGGTGATAGATCACGTCGCGGCTCGTACCGCCGTACCATTCCTGCGACCTCAGCTTGCGCGGCCATTCCGCTTTCTTTTTCATCGTCTCTATCCTTCGGGATATCGCCGGACCGCCTCGTACGGCCCGGTTCATCGCATTTGTCTCAAGCCAGCGTGTAGGCGGTCTTGACGGTTGTGTAGAATTCGGCGGCGTACTTGCCCTGCTCGCGCGGGCCGTAGGACGAGCCCTTGCGGCCGCCGAAGGGAACGTGGAAATCGACGCCGGCGGTCGGCAGGTTGACCATCACCATGCCGGCCTCGGAATTGCGCTTGAAATGCGTCGCATGTTTCAGGCTCGTCGTCGCGATGCCGGCAGAGAGCCCGAACGGCGTGTCGTTGGCCGTCGCCAGCGCCTCGTCGTAATCCTTGACCCGGATCACCGACACAACAGGCCCGAAAATCTCCTCGCGCGAGATCCGCATCTGGTTGGTCGCTTCGGTGAACAGCGTCGGCTGCAGATAGAAGCCGGGCGTTTCGCGGGAGATCACTTCGCCGCCGAAGGCGAGTTTCGCGCCTTCTTTTCTGCCGATCTCGATATAGTCGGTATCGGTCTTCAGCTGCCGCTCATCGACGACGGGGCCGATATGGGTGCCGGCCTTCAAGGCGTTGTCGACGACGAGCGTCTTCAGCTTGTCGGTCAGCGCCGCCACGAACTTGTCGTGGATGCCCTCGGTGACGATGAGGCGCGACGACGCGGTGCAGCGCTGGCCAGTGGAGAAGAAGCCGGAATTGGCGGCTGCCTCGACGGCGACGTTGATATCGGCATCGTCGAGCACGACCATCGGGTTCTTGCCGCCCATTTCCAGCTGGAACTTGCGGTTATGCTCGATCGAGGCAGCGGCGACGCGCCTGCCGGTGCCGGTGGAACCGGTGAAGGTGATACCGTGAACGTCGGGGCTTTCGAGCATGGCCTGGCCGACGACCGAGCCCTTGCCCATGATGAGGTTCAGCACGCCCTTCGGCAGGCCGGCGCGATGCAGGATATCGACGATCGCCCACGAACAGGCGGGCACCAGTTCGGCCGGCTTGAAGACGATGGTGTTGCCGTAGCAGAGCGCCGGCGCGATCTTCCAGGCGGGAATGGCGATAGGAAAATTCCACGGCGTGATGATGCCGATGACGCCGAGAGCCTCGCGGGTGATCTCGATGCCGATATTCGGACGAACCGACGGCAGGACCTCGCCGGCCAGCCTCAGCGCCTCGCCGGCGAAGAATTCGAAAATCTGCGAAGCGCGGATAACCTCACCGGTGGCTTCCGGCAGGGTCTTGCCTTCTTCGCGGGCAAGCAACGCCCCGAGCTCGTCCTTGCGCGCCATGATCTCGTCGCCGGCCTTCTTCAGGATGACGTGGCGCTCCCAGATGCCCGAGCGCGACCAGGCCGGGAAAGCGGCCTTGGCAGCGGCGATGGCGTTTCTCGTGTCATCGGCGCTGCCATCGGCATAGAGGCCGACGACCTCATTCGTATCCGACGGGTTGATGTTCTTCGTCGCGTTCGAGCCGACCCATTCGCCGGCGATCAGATTTTGATAAATGGTCATGGGCTTAACAAGCCTCCTTTACCGTTTACGAGCAAAGATCCGGCCGCCAATGCGGCCAGGCCTTGAATTCAAAGCTGCCTGACGGCGATCTCTTCCTCGGCGGCAACCTTGAGCGGATTACGGAGCGAAAGGCCGAATTCGGCGACTTCGATCTCGAAGACATCGCCCTCTTCCGTCTTGACGCCATCGGCAAAGGAAAGGGTCGCCGTGCCGAACATATGGACGTGAACATCGCCCGGAACACGGAAGAGGCCATATTTGAAGTGGTGATATTCCAGATTGGCGAAGGTGTGCGACATGTTCGCCTCGCCGGACAGGAACGGCTTTTCGAAAATCACCTTGTCGCCGCGCTTGATGCGCGAGGTGCCGCGAATATCGTCCGGGGGCGCGCCGACGCGGATTTCCGGACCATAGGCGGCCGGTCGCAGTTTCGAGTGGGCCAGAAAGAGATAGTTGATCCGCTCGGTGACGTGGTCCGAAAATTCGTTCGACAGTGCAAAGCCGATGCGGAACGGCGTGCCGTCCTTGGCGATCACGTAAATGCCAGCCATTTCAGGCTCTTCGCCGCCGTCGAGCGCGAAAGAGGGCGAGATGAGCGGCGCGCCGGGGGCTGCGGCGCCATAGCCGTTGCCCTTGTAGAACCATTCGGGCTGGACGCCCTTTTCGCCGGCCTTCGGCTTGCCGTTCTCAAGGCCCATCTTGAACATCTTCATCGAGTCCGTGAGGGTTTCCTCGGCGGCTTCGGTGGTCTTCTTGTGCATCGAATCGCGCGTTGCCGCCGATCCCAAATGCGTCAGGCCGGTGCCGGTCAGATGCAAGTGGGCGGCATCGGGATGGGTGATCGGCGGCAGGAAGCGGCCGTCCGCATAGGCCTTCTCAAGATCGACGCCATCGCCGTAGCCATGCGCTTCGATGACGGCGGCAAGCGACTTGCCGCCGTCTGCGGCCTCCATTGCCAGCGCATAGACGCTGACGGCATTCTTGATCGACCTGGCAGCGCCGCCCGCCTCGCGCACGGCGACGATGATCTCTCCGTTTGCACCCTTGATCTGTGAAATAAGCACGTTACTCATCCTTTTCCTTTGGCGATGGCACAGCTACGCCTCTCCGGCTCCATGCGGAGCCGGAATTCAGGTTTCTTATGACTGCGATGCGGGTGCCGAGCTAAGCTCAGCCCTTGTTCTTATTGTAAACGTCGAAGAACACGGCAGCGAGAAGCACCGCACCCTTGACCATCTGCTGCGAGTCGGTGCCGAGACCGTGGATCGACATGCCGTTGTTCATGATGCCCATGATCAGAGCGCCGATAACAGCGCCGGTCACCTTGCCGACGCCGCCCTGGGCGGATGCGCCGCCGATGAAGCAGGCCGCGATCACGTCGAGTTCAAGACCGAAGCCGCCCTTGGCCGTCGCCGAGTTGAGACGCAGGGCAACGATCAGTCCGGCCAGTCCGGCAAGCAGGCCCATGTTTGCGAACGTCAGGAAGGTCAGCCGCTCGGTGTTGATACCGGAAAGCTTCGTCGCCTTCTCATTGCCGCCCATGGCGTAGATGCGGCGGCCAATCGTCGTGCGGCGAGTAATGAAGGCATATGCAGCAACCAGAACGAGCATGACCATCAGCACATTCGGGAAGCCGCGATAGATCGACAGCTGGTAGCCGAGCGCCAGAATGGCGAGGGTGACGAGGGCGTTCTGGATGAGGAAAAAGCCCAGCGGCTCGACGTCATTGCCATGCTTTTCATTCGACAGGCGCTTGCGCCATGCCAGATAGAACAGGGTTACGGCGCCGACGACGGTGAGAATGATCGAGGTCGAGTTGATGCCGCCCATATCGAAAGCGTTCGGCAGAAAGCCGATGCTGATCAGCTGGAAAGCCGGCGGGAAAGGACCGATGCTGGTGCCGGTCCCCGATGCCGTCATCACGAACAGCGTCAGGCCGCGGAAGACCAGCATGCCGGCCAGCGTGACGATGAAGGACGGGATCTTGTGATAAGCGACGAAATAGCCCTGGATGCCGCCGACAAGCGCACCCATGGCGAGACATACGATACCCGCTAGGACATAATTGGTGTGCCATTGCACCGTCATGACGCCGGCGATGGCGCCGATAAAGCCGACGACGGAACCAACCGAAAGGTCGATATGGCCGGCAACGATCACCAGCAGCATGCCGAGCGCCATGATGACGATGAACGAGTTCTGCAGAATGATGTTGGTCAGGTTGAGCGGCCTGAAGAGAACGCCACCGGTCGAGAACTGGAAGAACACCATAATCGCGATGAGCGCGATAAACATGCCGTATTCGCGGATGTTGCCGCGAACGTAGTCTCCGACGGAGACGACACGCCCCTGCTCAGCGATGGGTTGATTGATCGGCGTCATTGTTTCTTCTCCCCTGAGCGCATGATAGCGCGCATGATGGTTTCCTGGCTTGCTTCTCCCTTCGGCAGTTCCGCGACGATGCGTCCTTCGTTCATCACGTAGATGCGGTCACACGTACCGAGCAGTTCGGGCATTTCCGACGAGATCATCAGAACGCCCTTTCCATCGGCGGCAAGCTGGTTGATGATAGTATAGATTTCGTATTTTGCGCCAACATCGATGCCGCGCGTCGGCTCGTCGAGGATCAAAATATCGGGGTCCGAGAACAGCCACTTCGACAGCACCACCTTCTGCTGGTTGCCGCCGGAAAGATTGACCGCCTCCTGGAAGATGCTGGAGGAGCGGATGCGCAGCTTCGACCGATAGTCGGTCGCAACCCTCGATTCCTTGACGCTGTCGATAACGGACGCATTCGACACCGCCTTCAAATTGACGAGCGTCGTGTTGTGCAGGATCGTATCGTTGAGCACGAGGCCGAGCTGCTTGCGGTCTTCGGTAACGTAGGCGAGACCTGCATCGATCGCCTTGCGCACGGTGCTGACGTCGACCGGCTTGCCGTGCATCAGCGCCTCGCCCGAAACCTTGTGGCCATAGGCCTTGCCGAAGAGGCTCATGGCGAATTCGGTGCGCCCTGCCCCCATCAGGCCAGCGATACCGACGACTTCGCCCTTGCGGACGGTGACGTTGATATTGTGCAGGACCTGACGGTCGCGGTGCTGCTGGTGATAGGCGTTCCAGTTCTTCACTTCGAGAATGGTTTCGCCGATCGGCACCGAACGCGGCGGGTAGCGGTCCTCGAGATCGCGACCGACCATGTTGCGGATGATGATGTCTTCGCTGATCTCGTCCGCATGACAGTCGAGCGTCTTGACGGTCATCCCGTCGCGCAGGACCGTGATCTGGTCGGCGACCTTGCGGATCTCGTTCAGCTTATGGGAAATGATGATCGAAGTGATGCCCTGCTTGCGGAACTCGATCAGCAGGTTGAGGAGAGCATCGGAATCGCGTTCATTGAGCGAGGCTGTGGGCTCGTCGAGGATCAGCAGCTTGACGCTCTTCGACAGCGCCTTGGCGATCTCGACGAGCTGCTGCTTGCCGACGCCGATATCGGTGACCAGCGTGTTCGGRGATTCAGACAGGCCTACTTTCTTCAGCAGCTGCTTGGTGCGGTTGAATGTCTCGTCCCAGCTGATGACGCCGCTCTTGGCGTTCTCGTTGCCAAGGAAAATGTTTTCGCCGATCGACAGCAACGGCACGAGCGCCAGTTCCTGGTGAATGATGACGATGCCGATTTCTTCGGAGTCCTTCAGGACCTTGAAGTTGCGCGTCTCGCCTTCATAGACGATGTCGCCTTCATAGCTTCCAGTGGGATAGACGCCTGATAGCACCTTCATCAGGGTCGATTTGCCGGCCCCGTTTTCGCCCACCAATGCGTGGATCTCACCCTGGCGAACCTTGAGGTTCACATTCTCCAGCGCCTTGACGCCCGGGAACGTCTTGGTGATGCTCCGCATTTCGAGGATTGTATTGTCCATAGTCAAAGTTCCAGCGCCTGCAGCCGTCAACCAGCCGGGCGATCATAAAATCGAAGACCGGAACCCGCAAGCGCGGGCTCCGGTCCTTCTCATTACTTCAGCTTGTCTTCAGAGTAGTAACCGCTGTCGACGAGGATCTGCTTGTAGTTGGTCTTGTCGACGGCAACCGGCTTCAGCAGATAGGACGGGACGACCTTGACGCCGTTGTCGTAGGTCTTCGTGTCGTTGACCTCAGGCTCCTTGCCCGACATCACGGCATCGACCATGGCAACGGTGACCTTGGCGAGTTCGCGGGTGTCCTTGAAGATCGTCGAGTGCTGTTCGCCAGCGATGATCGACTTGACCGACGGGATTTCAGCGTCCTGACCGGTGACGATCGGCAGCGGCTGAGCCGCAGTACCGTAACCAACGCCCTTCAGCGAGGAGATGATACCGATGGACAGACCGTCGTAAGGCGACAGAACGGCATCGACCTTGGCGTCGGTGTAGTTGGCCGAGAGCAGGTTGTCCATGCGGGCCTGGGCCGTTGCCGGATCCCAACGCAGCGTGCCGACCTTGTCCATGCCGGTCTGGCCGGACTTCACGACGAGCTTGCCGCTGTCGATGTAGGGCTGCAGAACGGACATTGCGCCATCGTAGAAGAAGAAGGCGTTGTTGTCGTCAGGCGAGCCGCCGAACAGTTCGATGTTGAACGGGCCCTTGCCATCCTTGAGGCCGAGGCCGTCAACGATGGAGCCAGCCTGCAGAACGCCGACCTGGAAGTTGTCGAACGTCGCGTAGTAGTCGACGTTGCCCGAATCGCGGATCAGACGGTCATAAGCAATGACCTTGATGCCGGCGTCGTGTGCCTTCTGGAGAACGTCAGAAAGCGTCGTGCCGTCGATCGAAGCGATGACGAGAACCTTGGCACCCTTGGTGACCATGTTTTCGATCTGCGAAAGCTGGTTCGGAATGTCGTCGTCGCCATACTGCAGGTCAGTGCCGTAACCGGCAGCCTGGAGCTGCTTGACGATGTTGTTGCCGTCGTCGATCCAGCGGGCAGAAGCCTTGGTCGGCATCGCAATACCGACAGTGCCCTTATCCGCGGCCAGAGCCGGTGCAACGAACGAAGCGACGCCGAAGGCAGCCGCGGCCATCAATGAGATAATGGATTTCATTTCTCTCTCCCTTGTTAATAAGCAGCGGACGAAAAATCGCCCGCCCCGAAACTGTGGCAGGTTCCGTATTGGATAGTTACTTCAGATGGTGAGAAACGAAGTAGGTCTCCTCCACGATCTCACACGTGTTGAGTGCCAACCAGCACACGGCGGCAAACTGGTATGGATTCCTATAACTGTCAAATAGAATAAGTGCTAACGTGCATAACAATTTTGGTATATCGTTAAAAAGTATTACTTTTGATGGAGCGCAGCGAGGAGGCTGCAACCATGACGGTTATTTCTGAGTCATTTTCGATGGATCACGTCGATATCCACAGCGATAATTTCGGCGATGACAGCCTTTTGCGTGCAGGACTTAAGTTGAATCACCTGCGGATGATCGTCGCAATCGAAGATAGCGGACAGATTTCCGCAGCTGCGGAGGTTCTGAACATTTCGCAGCCCGCCGCATCGCGGATGTTGTCCGAAATGGAATCAATCACCAAGACATCGCTCTATGAGCGCGTGGCCCGCGGCGTGGTGCTGACGACCTTCGGCGCAGCCCTTGCCCGGAGAGCCCGGAAGATCCTTTTGGAACTGCGCGAGGCGAGCCGCGAGATCGGCGAACTGAAAAGCGGCAAGGGCGGCTCGGTCTTCATCGGCTCGGTGACGGCGCCGGCCATGAGCCTCGTCGTGCCGGCGATCAACAAGGTGCGCAAGGCCTATCCCGGCATCGAGATCAACATCCAGGTGGAGACGAGCAACGTGCTTGCCCGCGAGCTGCTCGCCGCCCGCCATGACTTCATCATCGGCCGCATTCCCGATGATCTCAACCCGCGCCTGTTCGAGGTGACGGAGATCGGCATCGAGCGGGCTTGCCTGATCGTGCGCAGCTGCCATCCGCTCATGAAGCAAAAGACCAGCAGCCTTTCCGACGTGAGGGATTATGACTGGGTGTTCCAGCCGCCGGGCACGCTGCTGCGCCGCACGATCGAGGACGTTTTCCTGTCGCAGGGTGTGGCGCTGCCGGAAAATATCGTCAACACCTCCTCGCTGCTTCTGACCTGCGCCATCATCTGCGAATCCGACGCGATCGCTCCGGTCGCCGTCGACGTCGCCCAGTTCCTTGCCAGCCAAGGCTCGAATGCCTCGGACGTATGCATGCTGCCGATCGATTTCGACATCAACGTCAAGCCCTACAGCATGATCACGGCGAGGGAGCGGGCGCTGCCGCCGAGCGCAAGGCTGCTCTACGACATCATCCTCGAGGAGAGCCGCAAGCAGGCCGGCTGACGACACCCGCAAGCCCTGCGCCATCTTGCTCTCTTCTAATGCGCCTGGAGCAAAAAAAGTGTGCAGCGGTTTTGCGTCCGCAATTGCGTGAACAAGGAGATAGAGCATTTCCGTGGTTCGAAGAAAAACGGAAATGCTCTCAAGGAAGGCGGATGCTGTTCGGGCAGTCGGTATTTCAATCAGTCCTCGAGCGGCTGAAGGCGGAGGACGAGACGGCCGAAGACGCCGAAGCGCCTGCCGCCCATCGCGTGTCCGGCCTCGGCACCGGGCTTGCCTTCGATGTCATGGAGGGGGTCTCAGTCGCGTCGCAGCGCGTCGGCCAGGCTTATTTCGACAATCTGGATCTCGATACTGCCGCTGGGGTCGTGGAGAAACCGGCGTCTGCGCCTCCACCCGAGCCCGTCATGCCGGATCATCTCACCCGCACGGCACCGCAGGAGGTTGCCGCCGAACTGGCGATCTCCGCCGCCGATACGCCACTGACGCTCCGCGAGAAGCGCCGCGCCTTCGCCCGCGCCAATCATCCCGATGGCGTAGAATTGCCCTTCCGTGACAATGCGACGAAGCGCATGATGCTGGCCAATCTGCTGATCGACGAAGCGCTGCGGCGATTGAGCCGCTGACTATTCCGCCTGCCCGTCCTTCGAAGGTTTTTCATCGGTCGCAGCGGGTTCGTCCTCGTCCTCGGCGTCAGGCTGCACGGGCGGCTCGATGGCCGGAGGCTGCGGATTGAAGGTCCAGAACAGCATATAGAAGGAATAGGCGCCTGCCCCGCCGGCCAGCACCGCCCAGAACGGATCGCCGGTGACAAGTTCGACCACGGCCCAGCCGAAGCAAACGGCAACGATGGCAATCCGCACCCAGAGGCGCCGATATGCCGGATGATTCGGATCGATGAGTTTCATTCCTGCCCCGCGGTCGCATGTGTCGCACTGCCTTCGGCCCGTGCCGCGATTGTCTCTAGAGACTTTCCCGGCCAGATTAAAGCATTCTCTTGGCTGAAAGGCCGGGCACTTTCCGCCGGGATCACAGGCGATCGGCTCTGCCCTGACCAAAATCTGCTCCGGCAGAATACGTCAATCCGACCATCAAAGGCTCTGGCCGACCATGAAAGGCTCTGGTTCGAATCTTGCAAATGTGAAAGATCCGCGGGCTTGACGCGGTCCACAGAAGATGGAATGAAAATTCCAGAATATTGGCAATTCGGTTTATTTGTTCCGAATTCAAGGGAGGTTAGAATGACAGTGAGATTTGGTCTTCTCGGCGCCGGCCGCATCGGCAAGGTCCATGCAAAGGCCGTCAGCGGCGACGCCAATGCGACGCTCGTCGCGGTCGCCGACGCCTTTCCGCAGGCCGCCGAAGCGATCGCCTCCGCCTATGGCTGCGAAGTCCGCACCATCGAGGCGATCGAGGCAGCCAAGGATATCGACGCCGTCGTCATCTGCACGCCGACGGATACCCATGCCGATCTGATCGAGCGCTTCGCCCGCGCCGGCAAGGCGATCTTCTGCGAAAAGCCGATCGATCTCGACGTCGCCCGCGTCAAGGCCTGCATCAAGGTGGTGGAAGAGACCGGCGCCAAGCTGATGGTCGGCTTCAACCGCCGCTTCGACCCGCATTTCATGGCGGTGCGCAAGGTCATCGACGAAGGCAAGATCGGCGATGTCGAGATGGTGACGATCACCTCGCGTGACCCCGGCGCCCCACCGGTCGATTACATCAAGCGTTCCGGCGGCATCTTCCGCGACATGACGATCCATGACTTCGACATGGCCCGCTTCCTGCTCGGCGAAGAACCGGTATCGGTTTTCGCGACCGCCGCCGTGCTCGTCGACAAGGCGATCGGCGAAGCTGGTGACTATGACAGCGTTTCGGTGATCCTGCAGACGAAATCCGGCAAGCAGGCCATCATCTCCAACTCCCGCCGCGCCACCTATGGCTACGACCAGCGCATCGAAGCACACGGCTCCAAGGGCCTCGTCTCGGCCGAAAACCAGCGCCCGGTCTCCATCGAAGTCGCAAACGGCGAAGGCTACACCCGCCCGCCGCTGCATGATTTCTTCATGACCCGTTATACCGAAGCTTATGCCAACGAGATCGCAGCCTTCATCGCCGCGATCGAGAAGGGCTCCAAGATCTCTCCATCAGGCGCCGATGGTCTCGCAGCGCTCGCGCTCGCCGATGCCGCGGTCCAGTCCGTTAGGGAAGGCAAGCTTATCAAGATCGGCTGACGGCCCTCTCCCGACCGGAAGCCATGCATGAGATGGCCGGGCACCCGCCCGGCCATTTCGCGTTTGGGGGCAAAGCCCCGAAGCCCGCCCCTCATCCGGCTGCCGCCACCTTCTCCCCGCAGGCGGGGAGAAGGGACAAGCAGCAATCTCTCCGTCCCCACACACCTCTCGCGGGGCACGTCCCCTCTCCCCGTCTTTACGGGGAGAGGGCTAGGGTGAGGGGCAGTCGGCCGCGCGAACCGGACAGCAGTAGCTCCCTCAATCCGCGCTCTGCACGCCAGAGAGAACGATATCCTCGTCGATCACCGACAGCGCCCGGTTCAGATGTCCTTCGAAGACGAGGATCTGCTCGTCGGCCACCACCCTGATCTCGGGCATGCCTTCCATGCGCACGATATGCGACTGCCCCAGACCCTCTTCGATCCCTTGCCGAAGAAGGTCGTAATAGCGCGTGCCCGGCCCGGTGATGGCGATCGGCATGCGCTCCGTCAGGCTCAGCATGCGCGACAGCCCGTTGCCGAGCGCCAGCCCTGCCTGGCGAAAGGCGAAGGCGGGGACGCGGTGCCCCTGGCGCGCCTTGGCGGCGATCTTGTCCAGTTCCGCCACCGGCACGAACTTTGCCGGAATCGTATCGAGCGGCACCTCGAAGGCGCTGCGCAGGATCGCGTAGAAACCGGCATAGGCCTCGATGCAACCGCGGGTGCCGCAGCGGCAGAGCCCACCATTGGCCATGTGCAGCATGTGCCCGAAATTCGGCGCCGATATCTCCTGGCCCGTCTGGTTTCCGCGCCTGACGATGCCGAGCCCGACGCTATGGCCGAGCGAAAGGGCGGCGAGCGAACGGAAATCGGCGCCTTTCACCATCTCTTCACGCGCGCCGAGCGCTGCCGCGACCAGTAGCGTCTCGTTGTCGAGTATCACCTTGGCCTGCCATTCCGGCCGCAGTGCCGATTCGAAATCGATCTGGTCACTGCCGAAAATCGGCGACCAGACGAGAACCGGCTCGGTGGAATTGACCAGCCCCTTGCTGCTGATCGAGATCAGCAGCACCTTTTCTTGGCTGATCTTCGAGCGATCGAGAATGCGCAAAAGCCCGGCCCGCACTGCCGCGACGAAGCGGCCAGCACCCGCAGGATCATGCGAACGTTCCTCGCTGAAGCGGTCGATCAGCTTGCCGGCATAATCGACCAGCGAATATTGCACCGCATCCGAGGAGATGATGACGACGATGAGATAGCCGCAATCGCGTCGCTGCCGCAGCAGCACGCGCGGCCGGCCGCGGCCGCTTGCCGGCTGATGTTCAGATTTTTCGATGATCTGGGCTTTTTCCAGCTCAGTGGTGATGGCCGAGATGGTGGCCGACGACAGCCCGGTGAAATCGGATATTTCGGTATGCGCGAGCGCACCGTGGCGACGCAGCACGGACAGCACGAGCACGCTGTTTCTCTGCCGGACCAGCTCCGTGCTCGACTTGGTCAGCATGAACGCCGCCCTCTCTCCCTGCTTGCTCCACCCTTGGTTTCCACTGCATCTCCAGCCGATGTTTCGCAAGGAAATTAAGCCGGCAGTGCAGTGTTGACAGTTGAAAAAATCTCTGACACTAAATTTCTCGACTGTCGAGAAAAAAATCCGAACCTTTCTCGACAGCTTTTCGCGGTGGCCGGAGGAAGCATGGGCTGGGCCGGTCGCAATCCACTCGGGAGGACATTATGAAGTCGATTTTGAAATTGATGGCCGGTGCGGCCATCCTCGTTTCCGTGCATACCGCTGCCATGGCTGCCGATCTCGTCGTCGGTGTTTCCTGGTCGAATTTCCAGGAAGAACGCTGGAAGACGGACGAAGCCGCCATCAAGAAGGCTCTCGAAGCCAAGGGCGCCAAGTATATTTCCGCGGACGCGCAGTCTTCTGCCGCAAAGCAGCTCACCGACGTCGAATCGCTGATCTCTCAGGGCGCCAACGCGCTGATCATCCTCGCCCAGGACTCCGACGCAATCGGCCCGGCGATCGAAAAGGCCGCCGCTGAAGGCATCCCGGTCGTCGGCTATGACCGCCTGATCGAAAACCCGGCTGCCTTCTACATCACCTTCGACAACAAGGAAGTCGGCCGCCTGCAGGCTGAGGGCGTTTTCAAGGCCAAGCCGGAAGGCAATTACGTCTTCATCAAGGGCTCGTCTTCCGATCCGAATGCTGACTTCCTGTTCTCGGGTCAGCAGGAAGTGCTGAAGGCCGCCATCGACGCCGGCAAGATCAAGAATGTCGGCGAGGCCTATACGGACGGCTGGCTGCCGGAGAACGCTCAGCGCAACATGGAGCAGTTCCTGACCGCCAACAACAACAAGGTTGACGCCGTCGTCGCATCGAATGACGGCACCGCCGGCGGCGCGATCGCTGCTCTCGACGCACAGGGCCTCGCCGGCTCCGTTCCGGTTTCCGGCCAGGACGGCGACAAGGCAGCACTCAACCGCATCGCTCTCGGCACGCAGACGGTTTCCGTCTGGAAAGACAGCCGCGAACTCGGCAAGCGCGCCGCTGAAATCGCTCTCGACCTCGCCGGCGGCAAGGACATGAGCAAGATCGACGGCGCCCAGGCTTTCAAGGGCGGCCCCAAGGGCGTCGAAATGCAGTCGGTCTTCCTGAAGCCGCTTGCGATCACCAAGGAAAACCTGAACGTCGTCATCGACGCCGGCTGGATCTCCAAGGCTGAAGCGTGCCAGGGCGTCAAGGCAGACAGCGTCGCTGCCTGCAAGTAAGCCAAGGGCTGTAAACTGAAATTGCCGGCGCCGCAGCGGAACACCGTTGCGGCGCCGGATGCGGATGAGAATTCCAACGACGAAGTTTTCTCCGCCTCGCCGCACCATCGCGGGTTTTCATTCCCTGCCGGAACGGTGTCGCGACGCCACGCGACCGGTTTCCGGAAGCATCGCGGTGGTGAGTTGAAGAACAGACGCATGACGCTGATGGCAGCCTCTAGCACGCCGGCGCGTCCGTCCAAACAAAGTGGGGGAACGGCAAACCCATGGCCGAAATGGTAAAATCCACAACATCAAGCGGACCGCGAGCGGCGGAAGCCAGTCCGGTGACCCGCTTCTTCCGCGCCACCGAGATCGACACACGTCTGCTCGGCATGATCGGCGCGCTGATCATCATCTGGATCGGTTTCCACATCATCACCGGCGGTCTCTTTCTGACCCCGCGCAATCTCTGGAACCTCTCGGTTCAGACGACCGACATCGCCGTCATGACGACGGGCATGGTGCTGATTATCGTCACCCGCAACATCGACCTGTCGGTCGGTTCCGTGCTCGGCCTCTGCGGCATGATCATGGGCGTGACGCAGGCCAAGATCCTGCCGGAATATATCGGCTTCGACAGCCCCTTCACCTGGGCGATCACGCTGCTGGTCGGATTGGCGGCAGGTTGCCTGATCGGCGCCTTCCAGGGCATTATCATCGCCTTCCTCAACGTTCCCTCCTTCATCGTCACGCTCGGCGGCCTGCTCGTCTGGCGCGGTGCCACCTGGCTCGTCACCAGCGGCCAGACGGTTGCCCCGATGGACCAGACCTTCCGCATCATGGGCGGCGGCGCCGAGGGCTCGATCGGCGCCACCTGGAGCTGGATCGTCGGCATCGGCGCCTGCCTCTTCGTGATCGCCAGCATCGTCGGCTCACGCCGGCAGCGCCGGCGCTTCGGTTTCCCGCGCCGACCGATGTGGGCTGAATATTTCCTCGCCATCCTGAGCTGCGTGCTCATCCTCGGCGCGGTCTGGATTGCCAACAGCTATTACTGGCCGATCAACATCGCCAAGAAATATGCCGAGACCAACAATATTCCCTGGCCCGAAACCGGCCTGGACATTCCCTACGGCATCGCCGTGCCGGTGTTGATCGCGATCGTCGTCGGCATCATCATGACCTTCATCGCGACAAGGCTGCGCTTCGGCCGCTATGTCTTCGCAATTGGCGGCAATCCCGAAGCGGCCGAGCTCGCCGGCATCAAGACCCGCTGGGTCACCGTGCGCATCTTCGCGCTGATGGGCATTTTGGCCGCTATCGCGGCCGCGATTTCCACCGCCCGCCTCAATGCCGCAACGAACTCGCAGGGTACGCTCGACGAGCTCTACACCATCGCCGCCGCCGTCATCGGCGGAACGTCGCTGGCAGGCGGCACCGGCACCATCGCCGGCGCCATGCTCGGCGCGCTCGTCATGCAGTCGCTGCAATCGGGCATGGTGCTCGCGCATGTCGATACGCCGTTGCAGAGCGTTGTCGTCGGCACCGTCCTTGTCGTGGCGGTCTGGCTCGACACCGTCTACCGCGCCCGTGCCAAGTGAGAGGAGCCCTAGACATGGCTGATCAACGCACTCCCCTCGTGGAACTGAAAAACATCTCGATCTCCTTCGGCGGCATTCACGCCGTCGACAATGCCTCGGTCGATCTCTACCCCGGCGAAGTGGTCGCCCTGCTCGGCCACAACGGCGCCGGCAAGTCGACGCTCATCAAGATCCTCTCCGGCGCCTACAAGCGCGATGGCGGCGAGATCCTGATCAATGGCGAGCCTGCTGACATCCGCAATCCGCGCGATGCCAAGAAATACGGCATCGAGACGATCTACCAGACGCTCGCCGTCGCCGATAATGTCGACGCCGCCGCCAACCTCTATCTCGGCCGCGAGCTGAAGACCCGCTGGGGCACGCTCGACGACGTGGCGATGGAGGCCTCGGCCCGCGAGGTGATGGGGCGCCTCAACCCCAACTTCAAGCGCTTCAAGGAGCCGGTGAAGGCGCTCTCGGGCGGCCAGCGGCAATCTGTGGCGATCGCGCGTGCGATCCTCTTCAACGCCCGTATCCTGATCATGGACGAGCCGACGGCAGCACTCGGCCCCCAGGAGACGGCGCAGGTCGGCGAGCTGATCAAGCAACTGAAGAAGGAAGGCATCGGCATCTTCCTCATCAGCCACGACATCCATGACGTCTTCGATCTGGCCGACCGCGTCTCGGTGATGAAGAACGGCCAGGTCGTCGGCCACGCCCGCACCGAGGACGTGACCAAGGACGAAGTGCTGGGGATGATCATCCTCGGCAAGGTGCCGCCAAAGGCAATCCCCGGCCCCGGCGCCATGCAGATCTGACCGCCGCCAGGCGACAGTCGACAACAATCACGCTCCGCCGCCCGCAAGGCCGGCGGAGTTTTCATATGCATTCACCGGACTGACGGATAAAAACGTCCGCCAAATCGCAAGCATCGGTATTTCCGAGAATTTCGCGATTGAAGCCAGCCGCAAGCTAGGCTAAGAACCACCCATCGGACAGGCGATTCAAACCGCCTTCGGCATGCACCCGTAGCTCAGCTGGATAGAGTGTTGGATTCCGATTCCAAAGGTCACAGGTTCGAATCCTGTCGGGTGCGCCAGTCTTTTCAAATCTGCATCGCCACATAAGCGTGGACTGAACACCGCTAAGCGTGGATTTTGAACGCATAAGCGCGGACTGGGGAAAGCAGCCTGGAAACGCCGAAAGGCGTTTTGTGTGGACCTTTGACAGTATACGCCCCTCACCAGAAGTGAAATCAGGCTTTACTTCCCAAGACTGACACGCGCGCCTGCGAGGTGGCTTCCTCCACCGAGGACGCCACGCCACCTCTGAGCGAGCGCGATCAACTGCCGCAATCACGATGGCGCATGTGGAAACGATTGGCTAACCATCCGGCTCGGAATCAGGGCGTTCCGGCAGGGGATTTCTGTCTTCTCTCGCTACTCGCCTTACGTGCAGAAGCAGACACGAGCCGCCAAGGGGTTAAAGCTGATACTTCAAGAAAATTCACGGATGGAAGTCGAACCGATGGCCTCGGTGGCGCCGTCTGTCCTCCTGATGTATCCAATTCGAATCCGCCAAGGTAAAGAGACACTCGACTTGCCAAAGGCACTCTTTACTTAAGAATTAATTGTTAACGGCGCTTCCGGCAAGGACTCCCGTGCTGTCAACAATTATGGAAAGCAAGGACTGGCATTGTGAATAACATGCAGCTTCCGTCTCGCGTTGCTCATAGCGGCAACGTTCGAAGACGTGGGATTCAAGTGATCCCACGCAGCCGAAGAGTAGGCGAGCACTTGGCATGTAAATATCGAGAAACAAGGCGATTTCTGCCCATCTCGCCGTCCCGAAAGCAGTTCCCTCCCATAAAAGATCGCAGTATGCGTCGAATCTTGTGGAGTATTGTTGAAAGCAAGCACTCACTTCGCTGCGAAAGGGCAAGAACCGGATACGTTGGTTGCAGTGATTCGCCTCAATTAATCTAGCGAGAATTGCATGGCCAAGGGCACGACAGCAAAGACCGGGGGAACCTCCAAGATCCGTTTCATCATGGTCGAGGCGGAGATTGCCGATGGCGACATCGGGCAGATCACCCAGGCGATCCAGAACGCCCTGAAAACGTCGTCTCCGGTGACGACCCAGCGCATTGCCGGCCCCAGCGTCAAGGCCGTCGCTCGCGAGGCCGAGATCGACGCAGACGACGAAGTGGAAGAAGCGGAGGTCGTTGAGATCGAGACCCCTGTGCGGGCACCGAGGCCGAAGGTGCAGCGCGCCGCCAAGCCTGCTCCCGAGGTCCTCGAGCTTGATATGACTTCCGGCACGTCGCTCGCAAGCTACGTCCACGGGGCGAATCCCAAGAGCAACAACAAGCGCTTCCTGCTGATTGCGGCCTGGTTCAAGGAGCACCGGGAGACACCGGCCGTGACGGCCGCCCATATCTACACCGGGTTTCGAACCCTGAAATGGCCTGTAAACATCCCGGACTTCGCGCAGCCCCTTCGCGATCTGAAGTTCGCGAAATACATGACCGCACCCGAGAAAGGCCACTACGCCATCAACCACCTCGGCATCGCCGAGGTCGAGGCGATGCTCTCAGGCGGCGATTGATGCTCCTCGCCGATTTCGTGCAGCAGGTCGATGGATTCGACGCGCTCTCGCCGAAGGAAAAGATCAAGGTCTTCGGCTGGTATCTTCACTTCCACAAGGGACTGGCCTCGTTCGACAATGAGGCCATTAGGACGTGCTTCAAGCAGCTTCATCTGACGCCGCCCGACGTATCGGTCTACTTGCCGCGAATGGCCTCCGCAAAGCCGCCAGAGCTTCTGAAGGAGCGGAGCAGATATCGTCTGGCACGCAGCGTGCGTTCGGAACTCGACAAGAAGTATGGCGTGCACCAGAGCGTGGTCCAGGTCAGCAAGCTTCTGTCCGATCTCCCGGACCGCGTGCCGGACATTGCCGAACGCGCCTTTCTGCGCGAAGCGCTGGCATGCTATCGGGCGGAGGCCTTCCGCGCCTGTATCGTCATGTCCTGGAACCTCGCCTTCGATCATCTCCTACGATGGATTCTTGCCGACACCACTCGCCTTGCGGACTTCAACGCGGCGATCCCGCGGCGTTTCCCAAAGAAGGTCGGCATCTCGGTATCGTCCATCGACCATTTCGAAGAGCTGAAGGAAGCGGAGGTCGTCGACGTCTGCCAGAATGCGTCGCTGTTCTCGAAGAACACCACCGAAATTCTTCGGGAGAAGCTCAAGAAGAGGAACATGGCGGCTCACCCTTCGCAGGTGGCTATCCAACAGTCTCAGGCTGACGACGTCATCACCGATCTGGTCAACAACGTCGTTCTTACCTTGGTGTGACGCTGAGCGATGAAGCTGCGCTCGGCGGGCCTTGAAGAATGCCATCGGGATTGAACAGCAGATATGTCGGCCGGCGCAAAAGTAGGACAGCATAACCTCTGAGGTGGTGCGGAGGTGAAAGATCACGTCTTGATCTTCAACTCCTGGTAACCCACAAATCATAAGTTGCTGATGCAACGCAGGGGGGAATCGGTTGCGTCTATCAGAGTTTTCAGATGGAAGGCTTCGGGAGGAGTTCGAGCGCGGACGGGGAAGCCTTTCCACGCTTGAAGCTATCAACCTCGAACTGAAGGGGCGCGACTCGGACGAAGCGTTTGACCTTCAGCTCGAAGTCGTAAGCGTTCTGGCAGTTCTTAGGAAAGCCTCCACGGGCACATCAGGTCCGGCCGACGCCCTCGCACGCTGGACTTCGTCTTATCTGTTCCGACGGAGCCTACAATCACCTGACGGGCGAGCTCTGCACCGATACCGAATGAGCGATGGCGAATACGACGAAGTTCGCGACCTTCTACGCAATTCCACCAATCGACTTCTACAGGAAGACGGGGTCGCTGCGAGCGTGTTCGTCGTGTTCTGCGCCGAGTGGTTTCGGCGGGAAGCAACATCGCTATTCCTGCGATGGGACCAATTGAATTCCGAGGCGCTCGACGCGATTCCGCACGGCACGCGCCGCCGTCTTGCGGCAATCGGGTTGAAGTTTTGGCGACGTGAACTCCTACGGTCCGAAGGCGCACGCGAGTTCCTGCTGACCCTTGCGCTCGAAGGAGGGATCTCGGCACACGTCATCGCGCAGGGCGGATCATCGTGGCTGTCGGACTATCTTCGGACTGTCATGCGTTTTGCACTTTCCGACGCCGCAGCCGAACACGTCAGAGGATATGCTCACGACATGTCCTGGATGGTGCGCGCGTCGTTCCGACAGGAAGGATTCATTGATCTCTGCTGCGAGCTGATCATGAAGCTCGTTGAATGGCGCCGGGCAGCGGATGCTGCGCCCATAGGCATCGATCCGGTATCGTATCTCGATGCGCAGAACCCGGATTGGCGGAACTCTCTTCCCATCCACGTTCCACCTGACAACGAGAAGATCGCCCGCCGCCTATTGGGAGGACTACTTTCAGAGAAGGCGGGGTCTGTCGTGGCCTCCGGCATCACCGTCGAGCGATATCTGTCCTATGACGGGGAGCGCTGGCTACCAGCGGCCCTGCTGAATGCAGAGGGCGAGATACCCGCCGCGAAGCTCCCCGGTCTTTCGACGTTCGGCAGATGGAAGGCCAGCCCTTCTGGCGACCTCGCAAACTTTCTACCAAGCCAGATTGCACTCTTCGAACCTCCGACTGACGACGATCCGACATGGCGTGTCCGGCCAGTGACGCCACTTGGCAAGCTCCTGGTGGGTCTCGATTTTGATCGAAACATCTCGGTCAATCTCACTTGCGGATCGGAGGCAGTCCCGTTCGCATGGCCGGGTGGCTCAGGTTCCAGGTCTCCGATCATGTCTTTCCTGCCCGAGAACGCCTCTGAGGATGGTGAGCCGAAAAAGCTGCGTCTCGTGAAAACTGGGTCAGCGAGCTTACCGGCATCGAAGGTTTATGTGCTTGCCCCCGCCGGATGGATAGCTGTGCCTGGCGAGGGGTCTCCCACCGGACGGCAGTGGCCGGCAACCGGAAGGCGCATTGTCCACGAGGTGATGGGAACGACGTACTTCATGAAGCCCGGTGCAGGTTCGGACGAACGGTACCGGGTCGAAGCTGGCAAGGACGAGCGTCAAGAAAGCCTCGAAATCTCCGGTTCCGGCTCCTCGACCATAGAGACGACCGGCGACCTGGAAATCATGGTCAGTCCGGTGAGCTTCGGAATCCATGGCATCGGAAGCCTTCGGCAGACGCGAGCCGGAGAACTCCGCGTCCGTAAGACAGGTGAGAATTGGCGCGAGCTGACCGACAGAAGGATCTCGACGCCGGGAGTTTGCGAGATATCTTGGCGCGACCCGGTCGCCGATATCCAGCTCGAAAGGCGAAAGATTGCCATCGTTCCAGCAGGCGCTCGAATCCTTGGGGAAATGCGGAGTTCGACACTCGGCGCTATTGTGCTGGATCGCCTTCCCGGATGGGACATCGACGTCACCGAGGCTGGCGTCGAAACCCAACGGCAACCCGATGAATTGCATTTCACCTTCAATGGCCGTCCTCGCTTCCGGATTTCGGCCTCGCTGCGGTCGCCGGGGGGAAGACCTTTCGATGTCCTCATACAACTGAAGGCGCGGCAGGCTTCTATTGTGTTGAGCGACGGGTCGGTTGTTGCTCCCGGCCAGGAGATTGACATAACCGCGCTCCGCGGCGCGGTCGCGGCATCGCCGCACGCGACGGCATTGACGCTCTCCACGCGCAATGCGCGATCAAGCTCTTTGCAGTTCAGGTTCTCGGGAGAGTTTCCGCTCGCGGCGCTCAAACCTGTCGTCGAAGAGTTGATGGCCCCCATGGCCGACCAAGACGCCATGCTCGAGCTGGAGTTCATAGG